>QNER01000092.1 GCA_003646175.1 Candidatus Parabeggiatoa sp. nov. 1 | reverse complement strand
CTCTTACCACCTATCAGTTTTCATTCAACACTTCAGACACCTCGCTCTCCAGAGTTTCACAGAGACTTTTTAACTCGATGATTCATTCTGTCTCTGTGTAACTCTGTGTGACTCTGTGAACTCGGTGTTAAAAAACTTTTACAAACTGATAGGTGCCAAGCTAGAGAAATAGATGGCTTATTACCAATAAAGTCTAATGTCGAAAAATGCCGCCGCCGGTTGCTACTAATGCCTTGATCTTTTATACTGCGTAAAAATAAATGACGGAGTCAAAACGGCCAGACTGCTTAATTTCCCCATAAGGGGAGTGGTTAATAAGTGTTTTCCGCCAATGAAAAAAATGGATTGAGTTTAATAAAAAATTGATATAAAATAAATTAATAATAGGGTTCGCCTTTGAGTTTCGTGAAAACGTAGGGCTTTCAACTATCAATTCCGAAAAGGGATAGTATCCGTCACGGCACTGATGGGTAGTCAAACGCAGCTTTACGAACCCAAGTTTTGAACACGATATTTTCACAAATTTCAAGCACGCTCAATACAAGTACAGGGTTCAAAAGGCTTAGTGTTTATATGGAAATTCTTGGTGTGCAAATACCATAATTTATTGTTTTCTAATATAATTTAATTTTAGAAAAATTGCTTTTGATTGTTGATTAATTGATAACTATAGTTTGTAAGAATAATAATTTCAGTTATAAACCGTAAAGCGTTTTGGAAACGCTTTACGGTTTTGCCCTATTTTTCTGTCTATACATGAAAAAAGTGAATGTATTTGGTGCAGCAACGAAAACTGGCACAGAAATTTGGAACAAAATTTTAGGCAAAAGTTTTTGCGCGTAAAAACTTTTGCCTAAAATCCTGAAACCCTCAAGAATAATTAGTTTCTTTTATATGGTCAAACACCCTGGTTTTTTTTATCTCACGTTTTGAGGTTCAAAACTTTCAGCAATCGCTTGATTATTAAAAATAATAAATATATTCTGTTCTTTAAGTCGATATCGAAAAAAAAAGTATCACTTGAAAAACAGTCGGTTTGGGTTAGCCAACCAGAGCAGAACAATTTGATTACTGAAAATCAAGGACTTCTAAAAAGTCAAAGGGGTTGTCAAGAAAATGACTTTGGACTTAAAATAAAAAGTAATAGTTTGTAAATCAAGTAATTAGTGTCTGAACGAAAACACCTTGCCTTAGTGTCATTTCGACTGAGTGATAAATCTTAACACGTTGATAAAAAACAGATTTATTGAGCCTTGCTCTTCATTACAGCCTTTATTATGAGATGGTTTTCATTCAAGCACTAATTGATTTAAAAACATGAACTCCAGAACGTGGATTTTATAAATAAATTTACTTAACACTCTTCAAATTTATAATATGTTATTTTAAGGTATTAATATTTGGAATTTTGGATTTTAAAATATTTATGTTATTTTAGTCCGAAGTTCAAAAGGTTATGTATACCAATTGCTGCAATTGAAATCAACTTAGCTATACTCTCGCTTTAAAGCTTGAAATAATAGTATCAGCTATCAAATGCAAAGCAATTGAGAATTTATGTGGGCCCTTGGTGCCCATTTTTTATTTGTTGTCGGTGGGGAAGGGAGAATGTAAATAATCGTTTCAGAAAAATAGAATCATCGAACCCAAAATTCAAGAAAAAACTTAGTTTTTTGGCTATGAAAATATTTATCAGAAAAGTATAGCAGGATCGAAAAATAATTTTAATTTGAGTTTAAGTCGTATCAAGAAAACTAAATATAAAATATAAATACTTAAATACAATGTTAAATACGAAAAACTGAAAAACTATTGGAGTCAGAATACCCTAAACTCCTTCGATTGCTGCAATGGGAGTAAAATTATTTTGTTAGATAAAGAATTACCAAAATTGCTTGCCCCTGTTGTCACGGCACTTGGCTACGAGCTAGTGGGTGTGGAGCGCCTACCACAAGGAGGGCATCAGGTACTCTTGCGCGTGTATATCGATCATCCAGAGGGAATTAGCCTGTCTGATTGTGAGCGGGTCAGTTACCAAGTGAGTGGGGTATTGGATGTTCAAGAACCAATACAGGGACATTATACTTTGGAAGTTTCTTCCCCCGGTTTGGAGCGGCCTTTGTTTACGCTTGACCATTTTATACGCTTTGTAGGCCATAAAGTCAGGGTACACCTGACTCAACCTTTGAACGCACGACGCAATTTCATCGGCCTATTGCAGCGAGTACTGGATCGTAACACGATAGTAGTGGTGTGCGAGGAAACGGAATATAGCCTACCTTATGATCAGATAGACAAGGCACACCTTGTGCCTTAAGAACCACACGTTTGATGAAAGACAATAATCGCAATAGCCGTAAAAATTAATACAAAACAGTTTATGCTCAACCATTAAATGCAAAAATGTGTTCAATCATCTACGCAAAAGTTTGCGTAGATTTCAGGTGCGAGCGTTGCGGTGCTGCCAATAATCATATCGACAGGGGTGGTGACTATGAGTAAAGAAATTATCTTGGTCGTAGATGTGGTCTCTAACGAAAAAGGCGTGAGTAAGGAGATTATTTTCGATGCCTTGGAATCTGCTATCGCGAGTGCCACTAAGAAACGTTTTAACAATGAAATTGAGGTTCGTGCCCATATCGATCGGCAAACTGGCAATTATCGTGCCTTTCGTCGCTGGCAAGTGGTCGAAGATAGTCATCTTGAATTATTAAAGACCCAAATTAGCCTAACAGAAGCACTCGAACAGAATCCCAATATTTCCGTTGGAGAATGGACTGAAGAACCGATAGAATCAGTGAGTTTTGACCGGATTGGCGCACAAACAGCTAAGCAAGTGATAGTGCAAAAAATCCGTGAGGCCGAACGGGCACAAATCGTTGAAGCCTACAAGGAACGGCAAGGTGATTTGGTTAGTGGGGTCGTCAAGCGCGTCGAACGCGGCAATGTCATCCTTGATTTAGGGGGCAATGCCGAAGCGTTGATTGCGCGTGAAGAACTGATTCCCCGCGAAGCGGTACGTCCGGGTGATCGTCTGCGTGGCTATTTACAAAATGTACGTTCCGAACCCCGGGGGCCACAATTATTTCTCTCACGCACAACACCAGCGTTATTGATAAAGTTGTTTAATATGGAAGTCCCTGAAATTGGAGAAGATTTTCTGGAAATCGTGGGTGCAGCCCGTGATCCGGGGCTACGTGCTAAAATTGCGGTGAAATCCAAAGATCCCCGTATTGATCCGATCGGTGCGTGTGTTGGGATGCGTGGTTCACGGGTGCAAGCTATCTCGAATGAACTGGCCGGCGAACGGGTCGATATTATCGTGTTCAATGACAACCCCGCACAGTTTGTGATGAATGCCATGGCACCGGCAGAAGTCGTGTCCATCATTGTTGATGAAGAGACTCACAGCATGGATGTGGCCGTGCGCGAAGATCAACTGTCTCAAGCCATAGGACGCAACGGGCAGAATGTGCGCCTTGCCAGTCAGTTGACCGGTTGGGTTTTAAATGTGATGACAGACAAGCAAGCATCAGAAAAGCATGAGCAAGAAGCACAGACGGTGCTAAAAACTTTTATGGCGGAATTGGAGATCGATGAGGACATAGCCAACATTTTAGTGCAAGAAGGTTTTTCCAGTCTTGAAGAAGTGGCCTATGTACCGCTTAATGAAATGCTTGAAATTGAGGAATTTGATGAAACGCTGGTGAAAGAATTGCGTACTCGTGCCAAGGATGCTCTACTGACACGCGCAATTGCCAGTGAAGAAAAATTAGACGAGGCGGGGCCGAGCGAAGATTTGCGAGCCGTCGCCGGTATGGATGATAAATGGGCGCAAGCACTTGCCAGTCGTGGGATTATTAGTCGCGATGATCTGGCCGACCAATCGGTAGAGGATTTGATGGCTTTTGAAGGTATGGATGAAGTGCAGGCGGGTAAATTAATTATGGCCGCACGTGCGTCCTGGTTTGTTGAAGAGCAACCATGAACAGTTATCAGTTCCAGGCTAACGTTTTTTGTGCACAAAAAAGGTTAGCCTGGAAATCAGTTCGACGCAAAAGTTGTTTTTATCAAAAAGTTTGCGTCGAAAACAGTTATCAGATTAATTAAAATATTCAGGGGTTCAGTCGTTCTAAAGTTCAGAAAACGTTACTGACAGCTGATAACTGACAACTGATAGCTGACAACTGACAACTGACAACTGACAACTGATTTCCAGGCTAAAGTTTTTGTGCACAAAAAACGTTAGCCTGGAACTGATTTCGACGCAAAAGTTTTGCTTTAGATGTTCAGATAAATAACTTCACGGATAGCAGAAATTATTTATTTTTCTGAAAAACTATTTAAAAAAAAACTGGAGCAAAGAACTGATAACTGAAACTGACAATGACTGAAGTGACCGTAAGACAATTTGCTGAAGTGGTGGGGATTCCTATTGAACGTTTATTAGGGCAATTAGGGGATGCCGGGTTGTCTGCTAAAAGTGCTGATGACAATATTAATGATAAGGAAAAATTACAGTTGTTGACTCATCTGCGTCATCTTCATGGCAAAGAGACTGAATCATCAGCAACGTCAGCACCCAAAAAAATTACTATAAAGCGTAAAATCCTCAGTGAAATAAAGGTACCTAATGCGGCCGGACGTGCTAAAACGGTGCCGGTTGAAGTGATAAAAACACGTACCTACGTAAAGCGTGGTGCTACAGAGGGCCAGGACTTAAACATAGAAGCAGCACCGCAACAAACCGAAAACGAAGGTCCTCGCCTGCAACAAAAGGCCGGCACTGCCGGACAACCGGCGGAGGCGGAAGCTTTGGAACCAGACCGCAAGACGAATGCCACCCATCACGACAAACGTGCCCCTTCGTCTCAACGGCGTGATTCAAAAGTTCACAAATCAGACACGAGTGTGGCACAAGTCAAAGAAAAAAAGACGGGGCGGACGAGACGGACGGATGTAAAATCAAACACGCCACCTGCGCCCGGTGATTCCAAACACCAAGCGACCGGGGCGGCCGCGGCGAAATCAGAGACGAGTACTATACAAATTAAAACGAAAAAGCGTCAACCAACAGAGACCACCACGGTGAAACCTGAGAGGAGCGCGGTACCCGTCAAAGCCAAAAAGCCGCAATCTACCAGAACGACTGCGGTCAAATCCGACACTGCGGCGAGAGAAAAAAAGCCGCAATCCACAGGAGCAGCAGCCGGGCAAAAAGCTGATACTTCCTCGACTAGGCGTAGTCCAGCCCGCGAGGATGTTAAACGCCAATCGACTCGAACTGATAAAAAACGTCAATCGACCACGCCAACAACCGTTGATAATAAGCCGGCGGGAACGCCTTATGACAACAAGGGAGGGAGTGCAGACAAACAGCGTAAAAAACCAGCTCAACGCGCTTCCAAAACGAAAACCGGAAAAGATAACAAATTTTCTGGGGGTAAAGATTACGGTTCCAAGTCTACTAGGCATGATCGGCTGGAATCGGATTCCAAGAAATTTAAGAAAAAGAGCAAGCAAAAACCGACTAAACCGCCTGAACAACCGCAGCACGGTGCATTTACCAAACCAACGGTACCGATTGTGCGGGAAGTGAATTTGCCAGAAACCATCACGGTTGCTGAATTGGCGCAGAAGATGTCAGTCAAAGCGGCTTCAGTCATCAAAACCATGATGAAGATGGGTACGATGGTCACCATCAATCAGGTGATTGATCAGGAAACGGCCGCCATTGTCGTCGAAGAAATGGGCCATATTTCTAAATTATTGAAAGAAAATGAAATTGAGGAAGGATTAATCCAAACCGGTCAACAACTCGGTGAACGGGTTAGCCGTGCCCCCGTAGTCACTATTATGGGACATGTTGATCACGGTAAAACGTCTTTACTTGATTATATTCGTGTGACTAAGGTTGCGGCTGGCGAAGCGGGTGGGATTACTCAACATATTGGTGCCTACCATGTGGATACTTCTCGTGGCACGGTCTGCTTTTTAGATACACCCGGACACGCCGCTTTTACCGCGATGCGGGCCCGAGGCGCGAAAGTGACCGATATTGTTATTTTGATTGTCGCCGCTGATGATGGTGTGATGCCACAAACTATTGAAGCCATTCAACATGCCAAAGCGGCTAATGTGCCGATAGTCGTTGCAATCAATAAAATTGACAAACCAGACGCTGATCCAGACCGGGTTAAACAGGAGTTGGTTGTCCACGAAGTTGTCCCTGAAGAATGGGGTGGCGATACCATGTTTGTGCTGGTTTCTGCGAAAACCGGGGTAGGTATCGATGAATTGCTGGACTCTATTTTATTACAAGCCGAAGTGTTAGAATTGAGCACTGTTGCTGAAGGCGCAGCGACCGGTGTGATAATCGAATCGCGTTTGGATAAAGGACGCGGGCCAGTGGCAACCATGCTGATTCAAAGCGGTGCTTTGGAAAAAGGCAATATACTGTTGGCCGGCAAAGAATTTGGTCGTGTGCGGGCAATGCTGGATGAAAACGGCAAACAGCGAGAGCAGGCGGGACCTTCGATTCCAGTTGAAGTGCTAGGATTGTCTGGGGTGCCCAGTGCTGGTGACGAAGCCGTCGTAGTGTCCGATGAACGCAAGGCGCGGGAAATCGCTTTATTCCGGCAAGGCAGATTCCGTGAAGTCAAACTGGCCCGTCAACAAGCTGCGAAACTGGAAAACATTTTTTCGCAGATGCAAGCCGACCAAGTCAGTACCCTCGCTATTGTGCTTAAAGCCGATGTGAACGGTTCGGTCGGAGCATTGCAGGATGCGTTGACCAAGCTTTCTAATGAGGAAGTCCGGGTCAAGATTGTTGCAAGTGGGGTAGGCGGTATTAATGAATCGGATGTGAATTTGGCGGTGGCTTCCAAGGCGATTCTGATTGGTTTTAATGTGCGAGCGGATGCGAGCGCTAAACGTCTGATTAATGAAGAAGAAGTGGACTTACACTATTATAGTGTTATTTATGAGGCGATAGACGAAGTTAAACAAGCCCTCAGTGGTATGCTCGCACCCGAAATCAAGGAAGAAATCATTGGTTTGGCAGAAGTACGCGAAGTTTTCCGTTCACCCAAATTTGGCGCGGTTGCTGGGTGTCTGGTTGTCGAGGGTCTCGTCAAACGCAATAGTCCTATCCGCGTCTTGCGCGACAATGTGGTTATTTTTGAAGGGGAATTGGAATCATTGCGCCGTTTCAAAGATGACGTTTTGGAAGTCAAGGCGGGTACGGAATGTGGTATTGGGGTAAAAAATTACAGCGATGTCAAAACGAGTGATCAAATTGAGGTTTATGAAAGGACGACGGTGGCACGCACACTTTAGAACGGCGAATTGTCAATTCAAAGCCTTAACACCTATCAGTTTGTAAAAAAGGCTATTTTTCAACACAGAGTACACAAAGTACCACAGAGTACCACAGAGTATAAATATAAGATTTTTATATATTATTAGACAAAATTGAGTGTAACGTTGTGTGTTTTCGGACCTCGAATTTGAAAACTGATAGGTGGTAAGAATTCAAAGCAAAATTCTAGAAAAACTTATTTCCAGCTAAAGTTTTTTATGCACAACAAATAAAATATTTAGCTTGGAACTGAGAAACCAATGATCTAATTATGAAAGAATTTAGCCGTACCAAACGTGTCGGCGAGCAAATCCAGCGCGAATTGGCGGACATCATCCGCCGAGAAATCAGTGATCCCAAATTGGGAATGATCACGGTTTCTTCAGTGGAGGTTTCGTCAGATTTGAAATATGCGCGTGTCTATGTGACTGTCCTTGGTGGCAATGAAGGTGTTGAAAAAACCGTGCAACACCTCAGCAAGGTTGCTGGGGGGTTGCGGTATCATTTGTCCCAACGCTTAACGACGCGCACCACACCACGCTTACAATTTGTGTATGATAGCTCTATTGAATACGGTAGTCGATTGTCAGCGTTAATCGACTCCGTAGCCCCTTTGAGTCAAAAGGATAAACATGGCTAAACGACGAACCGGACGCGATGTGCATGGTATATTATTGCTAAATAAGCCAATTGGTATCAGTTCCAATGGGGCTTTGCAGCGCGTCAAACGCTTGTTTCAGGCACGGAAAGCGGGACATACGGGCAGTTTAGATAAGCTCGCGAGTGGCTTGTTGCCCATTTGTTTAGGCGAAGCAACGAAACTATCGGGGTTTTTACTGGAGGCTGACAAGCATTATCAAGCTTCGTTGACCCTTGGCGTAACCACAACCACCGGGGATGCAGAGGGCGAAATATTGCAAACTCGCCCAGTTCAAGGCATTGAACGGAAAAGGATTGATGAGGTTATTCAATCATTTATAGGCCCTATTCAACAAGTGCCACCTATGCACTCAGCCATTAAATATCAAGGACAAGCTCTTTATAAATTAGCCCGTCAAGGCAAAGTCGTGGAACGTCAAGCCCGCCCGGTAACCATTTATGCCCTCACCGTGCTTGAGTGGATTGAAAATCGCCTTTCCATAGCGATACATTGTTCCAAGGGCACTTATATTCGTACTTTGGCTGAAGACATGGGTGAAGCACTGGGATGTGGTGCCTATGTGTGCGCTTTGCATCGTGTTGGGGTGGGGGAGTATCGTGACATGTTTGATTTGGAGATGTTGGAACACCATGCCGAACTTGGTTTGGAAGCCTTGGATAACTTGCTCATGCCAATGCACACGGCACTCACGCATTGGCCAACAGTCAATTTGACGGCCGATCTGGCCTACTATGTCCGACAGGGGCAGGCCATACAGGTGCCCAATGCACCCACGAGCGGCTTGGTCAAATTGTTCGCTGACAACGTACCGAATATTAATGCAGAATCAAATCATTTTATGGGAATTGGTGAGGTTTTAGATGATGGTCGTATAGCCCCTCGACGGCTCATTAATTTCTAATCGCTTACTTGCTTTTTTAGCACAATGTCAGGAGTATTACATGTCTTTGAGTTATGAAACCAAAGCCCAATTGGTTAAAGAATATCAACGTTCCCCCAACGATACCGGCTCAACGGAAGTACAGGTTGCACTGTTGACGGCCAATATCGCTAGCCTTTCTGGACATTTTAAGGCCCATAAAAAGGACAATCATTCCCGTCGCGGTTTGATTACAATGGTTAATAAGCGGCGGACTTTGCTGGCTTATCTGAAAAGAGAAGATGTGGATCGGTATCGAAATTTGATTGCCAGATTAGGGTTGCGCCGCTGAAAATTTATTTCTGGGCAAAAAATTTTTGAAACACTTTTGCCTAGAACTGACAACTGATAATAACTGATAACTGAAATATGACTTATCACAAAAAAACGTTTCAATATGGTCAACACAGCGTCACCCTTGAAACCGGTGAAATTGCTCGTCAAGCCGACGGTGCGGTAATGGTTAGTATGGGAGATACGGTGGTGTTAGTTACCGTCGTAGGTAGCAAGGATGCTAATTCAGAAAAAGATTTTTTCCCACTGACCGTAGATTATCAAGAACGCATTTATGCCGCTGGCCGAATTCCGGGGAGTTATTTCAAACGGGAAGGCCGCCCCACGGAAAAAGAAACGCTAACCTCGCGGCTTATCGATCGTCCGTTACGTCCACTCTTTCCGGCGGGTTTTAATAATGAAGTGCAAGTGGTTGCCACCGTCATGTCGTTGGATCCAGAAATCGATCCTGATATTCCAGCCTTAATTGGTTCTTCAGCAGCCCTCGCTATTTCTGGTATTCCTTTTAATGGCCCATTGGGGACTGCAAGAATCGGTTACCTCAATGGGGAGTATGTACTCAACCCCACCTTTACACAACTGGAAGAATCCGCTTTAGAACTCGTCGTTGCGGGGACAAACACAGCCGTGTTGATGGTTGAGTCAGAAGCTGAAGAACTCAGCGAAGACATCATGCTAGGTGCAGTGCTGTTTGGGCATCAACAAATGCAAGTTGTGATTGATGCTATCCATGAATTAGCAACAGCCGCCGCAAAACCTACTTGGGATTGGCAATCAAAACCCGTAGACGAAAAACTGGTTCAGCATGTCGCAGAACAGGCCAAACAACGCTTACGGGAAACCTATCAGATTCGGGACAAACTGGTTCGTCGTGACAATGTTTCAGTAATTCGTCAAGAACTTGTCGCACAACTGGCGAGCAATGAAACGGCAGAATGGTCTGAAAATCAAGTCATTAATGTCATAGAAAAGCTTGAAAAAGACATTGTGCGGGGAGACATCATTGCTGGAGAAGCTCGCATAGATGGACGTGATACTCGAACCGTGCGTCCCATTACCATTCGTACTGGCTTGTTACCACGCACACATGGTTCGGCCTTATTTACACGCGGTGAAACGCAAGCCTTGGTTGTGACCACATTAGGCACCGAGCGCGATGCTCAAATCGTTGATGCGCTAGAAGGGGAATACAAAGACAGTTTTATACTACATTACAATTTCCCACGCTACTGTGTCGGTGAAATTGGACGGATAGGGTCCCCGAAACGCCGTGAAGTGGGGCACGGACGTTTGGCCCGGCGCGGTATACAAGCGGTCATGCCTACTATCGAGACATTTCCTTACTCCGTGCGTTTGGTATCCGAAATTACCGAATCTAACGGCTCTAGTTCAATGGCGACTGTCTGCGGTGGCAGTCTGGCTTTAATGGATGCAGCGGTGCCGATTAAAGCACCCGTTGCCGGGATTGCAATGGGCCTTATCAAAGAAAGCGATAAATTTGTCGTCCTTTCTGACATTATGGGCGATGAAGACCATCTTGGTGACATGGACTTTAAAGTCGCGGGCACCACTGAAGGTGTCACGGCTTTGCAAATGGACATCAAGATTGACGGCATTACCAGTGAAATCATGGAAGCAGCCCTCGCGCAAGCCAAAGAAGGCCGTTTACATATCTTAAGTGAGATGGATAAGGCACTGGCTAAGCCCCGTAGCGAAATGTCAAAGTATGCGCCGCGTATTATCACTTTCCAAATTAAACCCGAAAAAATCCGCGAAGTTATTGGCAAAGGTGGCGCAACCATTCGTGCCATTACTGAAGAAACCGGAGCCATGGTAGACATCAACGATGAAGGCGTGGTGAAAATTGCTTCTGTCGATTTGCTCGCGGGGGAAGAAGCTCGCCGTCAGATTGAAATGATTACCGCCGATGTTGAAGTTGGCCGAGTCTATGAGGGTAAAGTGGTAAAATTAATGGACTTTGGTGCCTTTGTGACGATTCAGCCGGGTAAAGATGGCTTAGTTCACATCTCACAGATTTGCAATGAACGAGTGGAAAAAGTCAGCGATAAATTGAAAGAAGGCCAAACTGTACAAGTCAAAGTACTTGAAATAGATAAACAAGGACGAATTCGTTTAAGCATGAAGGCTGTCAACGAGTAACACTCTCTATTAGTGTGTATATGCTCGTGTGTAAAAGGAAGGGACAAAAAGTCCCTTTTTTTATGAACTTTGCACGAGAACATAAGTGAAAAACCAAGATAAAGAAAAAGCCATCACCGGTTGTTTACTGGGTACAGCTATCGGTGATGCGTTGGGTTTAAGCTATGAAGGCTTATCGAAACAACGCTTAATAAAACTCTACCCGTCGTCGCTCAATCAATACCATTTTATATTCGGTAAAGGCATGGTATCTGACGATACCGAGCATACTTGTCTCGTCGCACAATCTCTGATTGTTTCTGATGGCGAAGTTGAAGCTTTCAAAAAAAGTTTCGCTTGGCAATTGCGATTTTGGTTGCTTGGTTTACCCGCCGGGGTTGGATTTGCCACGTTGAGGGCGATTTTAAAATTATGGTTAGGTTTCCCACCTGACAAAAGCGGTGTTTTTTCAGCAGGTAATGGGCCGGCGATGAGAAGTGCTATCTTTGGCGTATGCTATGGGTATGATAAAGAAAAATTAAAACAACTCGTTAAGGCCGCAACGCAACTCACTCATACTGATCCAAAAGCAGAATTCGGTGCGTTAGCAGTGGCACTGGCTGCTTATCTCTCCACTCTCCAAAAAACAATTTCCCCCCAAGAATATCTTGAAAAACTGGCCTATTTACTCAAAGCCGAACCTGCCGAAGAATTGCTCGCCCTTATAAAAACAACCACAGACAGTGTCCTATCAGGACAATCCACCGCCGCTTTTGCTCAAACACTGGGACTCGAAAAAGGTATCACTGGCTATATTTATCATACAGTGCCGATGGTTATTCATACTTGGTTAAGAAATCAGGATGATTATCAAGCGGCTATTCTTGATATCATACGTTGCGGCGGGGATACCGATACAACGGCGGCGATTGTGGGCGGCATTATCGGTGCTAGGGTGGGCAAACAAGGTATTGATGAGCAATGGCTTGATAACTTATCGGAATTTCCAAGAAATATCAAATGGATGGAAAAACTCAGCCTGCGATTAAATCAAGTCTGTTGTCACCACCGCAGACAAAAGCCTTTGCCCATTTCTATAGCCGCTGTTTTGTTACGCAATTTTATTTTTATGATAATTGTCTTGTGGCATGGCTTTCGTAGACTTTTGCCACCCTATTAACCATTCGCTTAATAATCAGCTAAAAAATTTAACTATTTAACTATTTAACTTGACAATGTCAAATTTAACTTGACAATGTCAGATTCTCATTCGTTTCAGGCGAACCTTGCACGAAAAAACGGCCGAAGAGGGGAAGGAGTACAAGGCGAACCTGGTACTAAAAACGGCAGCAGAGGGGAAGGAGTACAAGGCGAACCTTGTGCGAAAAAATGGCCGAAAATGGAAAGGAGTACAAGGCGAACCTTGTACGAAAAACGGCATGGTTATTGAAATGTGACATTATCAAGTTAGTTAATTTCTTCTTAAATTCTTCAATTTTAGTTATTTTGAAGAACACAAGCCATGACGGATAGCATCCCTTCAAGGGATGCTATCCGTTACGTTTCATTATTCGTTGTCAATTTATCTTGGCTTCACTGAGGAATAATTCTTTGTGCTGGACAGGTTGCCTACAACCCCGTCCAAAAACAGGTAGTGACAGAGTTCAAAGCTCGACTTTGGGTTTCTTAAGCTGAGCTTTGAACGTCCAATATCACTTTTTTGCCTAACGGCATTTAAACACCGAACCGGCGGTACTGAACCGCCTATTTTTTTTTGATATTATCAGATCATTCTCTTTTATAAATGGTGAAAAAAAAATATGGAAGGAATTGTCGTTAAATTTGATGAGAAACGTGGCTTTGGCTTTATCAGATCGAAAACACTTCCCGAAGACGTTTTTGTGCATATTCGAGATATTCGTGATCAACAACATTTATCAGTGGGTCAAACAGTTCGGTTTGAGAGCAAACAAACAGACAAAGGATTATCCGCTGTGGAAGTCATCCCAGGTAAAAAGCGAATATCCCCATTCTGGTTATATGGAATTGCCGCTGTCATTCTGACAGTAGCTCCAACTATTTTCCTATTTGATATAGGCTGGAATATCATCGTCGCTTATATTGCGTCAGTCAATTTGTCTACATTTTTGTTTTACGGTTATGACAAAATGATTGCGGGCAGTTCGCTATTGAGAGTACCCGAATGGGTTTTACATAGTCTCTCGATTTGTGGTGGTTCCCCGGCTGGACTCATCGCTCAGAAAATTTTTCGCCACAAGACGATTAAAAAATCATTCCAGTTAGTTTACTGGGCGATTGTGATAATTCAGGCAATTATTCTGGTTCTGGTAGTGCTATATAAGTAGTGATGAGGTTTAAACTAGTGCAGGATCGCTCCAATTCCAAGGCCACCTCTTAGCCCCTTAGGTGCGTATTATTATAGCCAGGGGCAACGCCCCTTGACTTCCAAGCCCCAAAGTCTCGTAGTCTCGTAGGGTGGGTAAGCGGGCAGAACGATCTCAAACATTATTCAGAATCCGCCCGCCCGCTTGCCCACCATCCATCTCCATGAAAATAGGCAACACGTTTAAACCCTAAATCAGCTTAAAATCAACAGCCTAG
>QNER01000091.1 GCA_003646175.1 Candidatus Parabeggiatoa sp. nov. 1 | reverse complement strand
ACCACTCGTATTTTCTCGCCAAAAACCGCTGCCACAAATCTCGGCTAGATAAGCCTTCGACAAAGGACTAAACAAGAGCGCAACTTGAGTCAATTGAGGAAGGAGTCCAAGATTTATCTTGGATGTCAATTGAGGAAGGAATCCAAGATTTATCTTGGACATCAAAAAAAACCTCGTCAATTGGGGGCCATACTAACACTTGAAACCACTCATATTTTCTCGCCAAAAAACGGGGGCGCAATCCTCGTCAATTGGGGGCCATACTAACACTTAAAACCACTCGTAATTTTTCGCCAAAAACCGCTACCACAAATCTCGGCTAGATAAGCAATTGAGCAAGGAGTCCAAGATTTATCTTGGCAAGGAGTCCAAGATTTATCTTGGACGTCAAAAAAACCTCGTCAATTGGGGGCCATAGTAACACTTGAAACCACTCATATTTTCTCGCCAAAAAACGCAGCCACAAATCTCGGCTGGATAAGCCTTCGACAAAGGACTAGACTGGAGCGCAACTTG
Organism: Candidatus Parabeggiatoa sp. nov. 1; assembly: GCA_003646175.1. Classification (GTDB taxonomy): domain Bacteria; phylum Pseudomonadota; class Gammaproteobacteria; order Beggiatoales; family Beggiatoaceae; genus Parabeggiatoa. The sequence goes on along the minus strand of QNER01000091.1, from coordinate 13,509 downwards.
AGTCAATTGGGGGCCATATTGACACTTGAAACCGCTCGTATTTTCTCGACAAAAAACGATGCCTTTTTCGGCATCCTTCAAAAGGGCAAAAAGGCGAGTGGCGAATAACGAGCGTAATCATCAAAATTATCAATGTAACAGGTAAAGGCCGAGGCTTTTTACCCGTAACTAACTGAATACTTAATAAATTGATGAAAGTCAATGCGTAAGTCCTGACAAATAAAATGAGTGTGACATTTTTTCATCACTGTGTTATAAGATTCAAGATTTTTCGTGCGGTGCTAATTGAGTTCTACTTGGTGAAATTCAATGTAACTCATTGATTTCAAAAACAGGCCCTTGGAGGCCTCTATATAAATCAATAATTTAAGTGTCTATGACCAAATAGTAATTAGCGTGGTATTTTTTCAAAAGTGTGTTATGATGCCCCGCGTTTTTCGTGTGGTGCTAATTGAGTAAACTTGGTGCTGAAAAATGTAACTCATTGATTTAAAAAGTACTGCAAAAGTGGCCTCTATATAAATCAATAATTTAGGTGTCTATGACAAAGTAGAATTAAGTAAAATATTCTTTCCGATAAAGTCTCTTAACCAATCAAAAAAAGGACTCAATTATGACCGAGCAAAAACATTCAACGCTTTATTCATTGACTTCCACCCAGCGGGAAATATGGTTTCACCAGTTGTTGCACCCTTCGGTGCCTCTGTACAACATTGGTGGGTACCGACGGGTTGATGGGCCCGTTGAGCCACAATTATTTGAACAAGCCGTTAATCTATTGGTACAACGTCATGATGCTTTGCGGACGGTGTTGGTGCCGGGGACTTCCGAACTGCCGATGCAGACTTTTCTTGACAATTTGCCGGCGACTGTGCCAGTCCATGATTTTTCTGGGGAGAATAATCCGCGTCAATCGGCATTAACATGGATGCAACAACAATTTGTCCGTCCGTTTGATTTGTATGAAAAACCACTATTTCAATTTGCCTTACTCAAAATTAATGAGAATTGTTTTTTCTGTTTGGAAAAATATCACCATTTAATTGTCGATGGTTGGAGTATTTCTTTAATCACACAGGCATTAGCCGAGATTTACACGCACCTCTCCCAAGGACAACCCATTGAAATTGCACTACCATCTTATTTAGCATTTGTCAACAATGATCGTGCCTATATTGAATCTTCGCGGTATCAAACCCATCGGCAATACTGGTTAAAAAAATATCAAACCTTGCCGGAGCCGTTGTTTACACCGCGTTATTTGAGCCAATTTATTGACCAAACCCCGCCCAGTGAGTATCGGGTGTTGTCATTAGCGCGTCCTTTCTATAATCGTTTGATTGCACTGGCAAAAAGTTGTGAAGCCACGACCTTTCATCTGATTTTAGGGGCGTTATATGTCTATTTCACTCGCACCGCCCAAACAGATGAGTTAGCGGTGGGCTTGCCGGTGTTAAATCGTCCGAGTGCGACTTTTAAAAACACCGTTGGATTATTTGTCGGCGTTAGTGCCGCTCGGTTCGCGTTTGGCACTGATTTAAGTTTTAAAACCTTGTTACAAAATATTGGGCGTTCGTTAAAACAGAATTATCGGTGTCAACGATTGCCCATCAGTGAGTTAAATCGTGAACTCGGACTACACCAAATTGGACGCAAACAGTTATTTGATATCAGTGTGTCTTATGAAAAGCACGATTATGATGCGTCTTTTGATTCTTACCCAACTCAAGCAAAAACGTTATTGCATGGTTATGAACAAACGCCCTTGATGATATACGTGCGTGAGTTTCATGATGATGAGGATGTCGATATAGATTTTGTGTATAACTTGGCTTATTTTGATGCCACAGAAATTGAGCGTATTCAATCGCGTTTTATGCTGATCTTAGAGTATGTGCTAAATCATGTTGATGAATCCATTCGCACAATTCCGCTGCTAACAGAAACTGAACAACAACAATTAATAGCTTGGAACCAAACGGAAACTGATTATCCCAAAGACCAAACGATTGTGGATTTATTCCAGGCGCAGGTTGAGAAAACGCCGGAAAATATCGCGGTGGTTTTTGAAGGGCAAGCCCTCAGCTATCAGGTGCTGAATACGAAAGCCAATCAGTTGGCATATTACTTAATGACTTTGGAGGTTGGTGCTGAAACCTTGGTGGGCATTTGTGTCGAGCGTTCTTTAGAGATGGTGATTGGTTTGTTGGGTATTTTGAAGGCAGGTGGTGCTTATGTGCCGCTTGATCCTGATTACCCGCCACAACGCTTCAGTTCATGTTGGAAGATTCTTCTGTGCAGGTGTTGTTAAGCCAAAGTCATTTACTGGAAAGGTTACCAGTCTCGACAGTGAAAGTGGTTTGTTTGGATAGTGAGTGGGAACAGATTGCGGCTGGTTCTGGGGAAAATCCACTAAGACAAAGTGGACCTGAGAATTTGGCTTATGTACTGTTTACATCGGGTTCGACTGGAAAACCCAAAGGGGTGATGATTGAACATAAAAGCACAACGACATTAATAAAATGGGCCTTCGAGACTTTTCGTCAAGAACACTTAGCGGGCGTTCTTGCTTCTACTTCTATTAATTTTGACTTATCTGTATATGAACTGTTTGTGCCGTTATGTCAGGGAGGACAAATATTCTTAGTTGAAAATGCACTTAGTTTGCCGACTTTGGCAAAAGAAGCGATTACCCTTATCAACACAGTTCCATCAGCAATAGCCGAACTCTCGCGTATTCAGGGTATCCCAAACTCTGTTAAAGTGATCAATTTAGCCGGTGAACCCTTGAATAATCACTTAGTCCAAACACTTTATCAGCAAGAAACGATAGAAAGTATTTATAATCTGTATGGGCCGTCAGAAGATACCACCTATTCAACATTTTCCAAGATTCCAAAAGGGAGTGATAAAGAAGTAAACATTGGCAGTCCAATTGCCAACAGCCAAATTTACATTTTGGATTGGAACCACAACCCAACACCACCAGGCATCCCAGGCGAACTCTGCATTGCCGGTGCTGGATTAGCCAGAGGCTACCTCAATCGCCCCGAACTCACCAAAGAAAAATTCATCGAAATCGAAGTCTTTGGCAAACCTCAACGTCTTTACAAAACAGGAGACAAAGCCCGCTGGCTCCCCGATGGCAACCTTGAATACTTAGGTCGTCTTGACCATCAAGTCAAACTGAGAGGCTTCCGCATAGAGCTTTCCGAAATTGAAGTCACCTTGAGCCAACATGAAACCGTTAAAGAAGCTGTTGTGGTGCTTTATAATGTCGATTCCAATCCCCGTTTAGTTGCTTATGTCACCTTAGTCATAAAGACTGACGAAGTGTCTGGAGTTCTGCGTACCTGGCTCAAAACCCGTTTGCCCGAATACATGTTGCCCGCAAGCGTAACGGTGTTAGACAAACTACCCTTAACGCCGAATGGTAAGATTGATAGGAAAGCACTACCCGCACCTGATTTGGCCATCCAAGCTTCACCTTCGGCACCACGGACCGAAACCGAACATTTACTGTGCCACCTCTGGTCACAAGTGCTTGGTATTGAAGTCACGAGTATCCAGAGCCATTTTTTTGAAGCAGGTGGACATTCCCTGTTAGCCACCCAATTAGTTTCCCGTATCCGCGAGAGCTTTTGGATTGAAATGCCACTACGGGTTATCTTTGAACAGCCAATTCTTTGCGAACAAGCCGAATGGTTAGATAAACAACAGCGTCGCGAAGAACTACCTCCAATCATACCTTTGGCTTCAGGCGAACCCTTAGTCTTGTCTTTTGCCCAACAACGATTATGGTTTTTGGCACAATTGGAAGGACAAAGTACAACCTATAATATGCCAGCCGCCTTGCAACTGTCAGGGCAACTCAATGAAACAGTGCTACAAGACGCTTTGACTGCTTTAATTCAACGTCACGACAGCCTGCGTTTATGTTTCCCGGTGGTCGATTTCGATGCCACAGTACAACTCAACGATATTTATAACCCGTTGAGTGTCACTGATCTCAGTGAGTTATCTGAAACCGAACAACAAGTGCAAGTGAGCGAATGGATTGCCAATCATGCTCAAACACCGTTTCAACTGGACACTGGCCCTCTATTGAGTTTGCGCCTCCTTAAACTGGGCCAGCAAGAACAGATTTTGCTGTTCAATATGCACCACATTATCAGCGACGGCTGGTCAATGGCTGTGCTGGTTCGGGATTGGACTCAATTATACAATGCTTACGCTCAAAACCAGGCACCTCAATTATCAGAATTACCGATTCAATACACCGACTATGCGGCTTGGCAAAGAAATTGGCTCCAAGGTGAAGTCTTGAAGCAGCAACTCGCTTATTGGACAGAAAAACTGAGTAAGGCACCGGAATTGTTGGAATTACCCACGGATTACCCTCGTCCGGCAGTCATGCGCTACCAAGGTAAACACTTACAAAGTACTTTGGAGCCAGAAATAACGCAAGAAATTAAGCAGTTAAGTCAGCAATACGGTGTGACTGTCTTTATGACGTTATTGGCGGCCTTTAATGTTTTGCTGTCTCGTTATAGTGGGCAAAATGACCTAGTCGTTGGCAGTCCTATTGCGAATCGCACCCATCACCAAACCGAGGATTTGATTGGTTTTTTTGTGAATACACTGGTATTACGCACTCAAATCGAAGGTGAGCAAACATTTCCCCAATTACTTAAACAGGTGAGAAAAACCGCACTTGAGGCTTATAGCCATCAAGATATTCCGTTTGAATTTCTGGTAGAACAACTGAATCCTTCTCGCAGTCTGAGTCATTCTCCGTTGTTTCAAGTGATGTTCGTCTTACAAAATACGCCACAAGAATCACTGGAACTCAGCGGTTTAAAAATGGCTTTCTTGGAGCCAGAGAATACGACGGCTAAATTTGATTTGACCTTGAGTATTGCGGAACACGGCGACGTATTTATTTGTGATTGGGAATATAACACGGATTTATTCCGTCCTGAGACTATCACCCTTCTGTCTGAACATTTCCACGTTTTATTAGAGGGGATTCTCAATCACTCAGAACAATCGCTCTCGAAATTACCTATACTAACCGAAGCCGAGCAACAACAATTGCTGGCTTGGAACCAAACGGAAACCGATTATCCCAAAGACCAAACGATTGTGGATTTATTCCAGGCGCAGGTTGAGAAAACGCCGGAAAATATCGCGGTGGTTTTTGAAGGGCAAGCCCTCAGTTATCAGGTGCTGAATACGAAAGCCAATCAGTTGGCATATTACTTAATGACTTTGGAGGTTGGTGCTGAAACCTTGGTGGGTATTTGTGTCGAGCGTTCTTTAGAGATGGTGATTGGTTTGTTGGGTATTTTGAAGGCGGGTGGTGCTTATGTGCCGCTTGATCCGGATTATCCGCAGCAACGCTTGCAATTCATGTTGGAAGACTCCTCTGTTGCGGTGTTGTTTAGTCAAAGTCATCTGCTGGAAAGATTGCCAGTATCGACAGCGAAAGTGGTTTGTTTAGATAGCGAGTGGGAACAGATTGCGGCTGGTTCTGGGGAAAATCCACCAAGACAAAGTGGACCTAAGAATTTGGCTTATGTGATTTATACGTCGGGTTCGACTGGGATGCCTAAAGGTGTGATGATTGAGCATATTGGACTGACTAACTTGATTCAAGTCCAAATTCAAGCCTTTGATATTATTCAAGAAAGTCGCTTATTGCAGTTTGCCTCTTTTAGTTTTGATGCGTCGGTTTCGGAAATGGCCACCACTTTAACCAGCGGTGCCACGCTGCAATTAGGTTCGACCAACAAATTCTTACCTGATGAGCAATTCATTAAGTTAATCAATCGTCAATCAATTACCCATGTGACCTTACCCCCCTCTTTCTTGGTGGCTTTACCCCAAGAAAAATTATCGGGTTTAGAAACAATGGTAGTCGCTGGCGAAGTCTGTTCTTCAGAATTAGTCACAAAATGGTCAAGTGGGCGGAAATTTATCAACGCATACGGGCCAACTGAATCAACTGTCTGTGCTACCATGACTGAATGTCAAGCCGATGGCAATTCACCACCGATTGGCAAACCGATAGCCAACACCAAAATCACCATTTTAGATGCAAACCACAACCCAACACCGCTAGGCATTCCCGGCGAACTCTGCATTGCCGGTGCTGGATTAGCCAGAGGCTACCTCAACCGTCCCGAACTCACAGCCGAAAAATTCATCGAAATAGAAGTCTTTGGCAAACCTCAACGTCTTTACAAAACCGGAGACAAAGCCCGCTGGCTCCCCGATGGCAACCTCGAATACCAAGGTCGTCTTGATCATCAAGTCTCCCTTCGAGGCTTCCGCATAGAGCTTTCCGAAATTGAAGTCTCCTTGAGCCAACATGAAGCCGTTAAAGAAGCCGTCGTGGTGCTTTATAATGTCGATTCCAATCCCCGTTTAGTCGCTTATGTCACCTTAGCCATAAAGACTGACGAAGTGTCTTACGTTCTGCGTACTTGGCTCAAAACCCGTTTGCCCGAATACATGTTGCCCGCCAGCTTCACGGTATTAGACAAACTACTCTTAACGCCGAATGGTAAGATAAACCGCAAAGCATTGCCAGCACCGGATTCTCTTGCAACCAACAAACATTACCAAGCCCCGCGTGACACGGTTGAACTCCAACTGGCACCAATCTGGGAAAACGTGTTAGAGGTGCGTCCTATCGGCATCAACGATAATTTCTTTGAACTGGGTGGACATTCCTTATTAGCCATCCGTTTGATGGCCCAAATAGAACAGCAATTAGAGAGACATTTACCCCTAGCAACGCTTTTCCAAAACGCAACCATAGAACAACTCGCCAATCAACTTCGCCAGCAAACTGACAGCCAAACTTGGTCATCTTTAGTTGCTATCCAACCAAATGGCACCAAACCGCCATTTTTCTGTGTGCCAGGCGTGGGAGGCAATGTACTTTATTTCTATGAGTTAGCGCATCATCTAGGCCCCGATCAACCTGTTTATGGACTACAAGCCGTGGGATTAGACGGAAAATCAGCACCGTTCACCCGTATTGAAGACATGGCCGCTCATTACCTCAAAGAATTACAAACGATACAACCACAAGGGCCTTATTTACTAGGCGGCCATTCCTTCGGTGGGCTGGTGGCTTTTGAAATATCCCTGCAATTACAAAAACAAGGACATGAAGTTGCTTTTCTGGGTATTTTTGATATGATTGCTCCCCCATTCACCGCGGTTGGTGTTAAATGGGATGATACTCAATGGTTGAATAAAATTGCTCAGTTTCTTGAGCGCGAGTTAGGCCAAAAATTGGAATTCAATTATGAGATACTCCAATCTCTTGATGCTGACGCGCAATTGGATTATCTGAATAAGCAACTAAAAAAAGCGGATTGTTTACCACCTAACGCTCCGTTAACGCAGTTACGTGGTTTAGTGAATGTTTTCAAGGCTAATAGCCAAATACAATATACACCCATTGAAATCACGAAAACGCCGATAACACTTTTCAAAGCTAAAGAAGCAAGAAGTGATGTTTTTGAGAACGAACCCACTTGTGGCTGGCATAAATTTTCTGAAAGTGGCGTTTCTGTCCAAATAGTGCCCGGCGATCATTTCACCATGCTGAAAAAACCGCATGTACAAATTCTCGCTGCGCAATTGAAAGAAGGGCTTGAACAAGCTTTGGTGGTTAATTAAAAAAAAAGATCGTACTCTACCCCAAAAGGTCGTGGTGAAAATTTCAAGAGCTTTGTGTAGTCGGAACGAAATTTTTTCGACCCTCTTTGGGGTACTACCTTATTTTGAATCGTGAATTGGCTTTCCAACTAATCGGAGAAAATATTACCCATGCCACTCAAATTCACTCTTCGAGAAATGACCCAGGCCGATAGTCAGGCTCTAGCTAATTTATTTGTGAACAGTCCCGATACGGGGGAAATTAGGTTTGCTTACCACTATCACATAGATATTTATCAAGCTTTTCGGTTGGCTTTTCCAGATACAATCGGCGTAGTGGCAGAAGTCCCCGGCTTTGATGGTATAGTTGGGAGTGCTGTCATTCATTTTGGACAATGTCATTTTGAGGCGCAGTTGCGTCCATTTGCTATGCTGAGTTTGTTAAGGGTTCATCCTGATTATCGTCGTCAAGGGGTTGCCGCTAGTCTAGCTCGGTGGCGAGTGGACTATATCCAGCTGCGATTGGGGGAGGAAGGGATTATTATGGCTAATATCCAAAAGGGTAATACCGGGTCACAAAAAACCTGCCGAAAATGGTGTAATCAATATATTGACCGTTTAGTCATTATTCCCGCCAAAATGTTGCCAAAACCACCTTCTCCCATATCATATCTATCTGTGCGCCTGGCAAAACCATCAGAACTGGAAGAAATTGGAGAGAAGTTGAACCAGTTTTATCAAGCTTACAATTTATACGAACCGCAAACGGGTGAACATTTAGGGCAATGGCTTGAGGAAACCCCTTTTGACACCCCCTTTCGTCATTACATTATTGTTACAAACAAAGCGAACGATATACTGGCAGGATTGGCTGTGGTTGAAAATTATCGAATACGGTCTCTTAATGTATGCCATATACCATTTTTTATGGATATGTTCAACAAAGTGGTAAATTTAATACCAGCCAATGGTATTCTACACGAGTTATTGATAGAAAAAATGTGGTATGCCCCAGGTCAATTAAAGGCTGCTCAATATTTATGGGATTCAATTCGGTGGGATTGGCGAGAACCGGCCAACCTTGTTAATATTTGTATTGATTTCAAAAGTCCTTTGGTTGATATATTTCAACTGCGCCCTTGGATGATTAAATATGAAGGGTCGATCGCTATCAGTGGCTCTGTTGCTATATCTACCGAGCGCTTGATCTGTCCAATAATTTGAAACAACGTTATTGATAGTCCCTACAATCCAATGCTTGTTTTAAAAATCATTGACTTAGGAATGTAGCTAGAAATTAATGACTTACGCAATAGTCGTGATGAGCTATGTTATTATTTAACTCATTGATATTAAAGCGCTGCGAGCTAGGGAGGGGAGGCCAGTAGTCTCTGTCCGTTTAGCACTTTTTCATTCGTTCCAGCCGTGGTGAAGTCATGGGGAAGCGATTCTATCCCAAGATCAGTCCGCGTTTACTACCAGCCAGAGCCATACATCCGTGGCACAATGGGCAAAGACACAATGTTTATTACCGCCCATTGTGTATATCGAAGCCCCGTGACACTAAGTTATAACTAGCGTTATTAGTCTGTGATCAAATTGAATATAGGAATGTCATAATGACTTCAAACAAAACGATTAAAAATTATCCCCTGTCATCCACGCAAAAAGAAATTTGGTTTGACCAAATTTTGCACCCTGAGCTACCGCTGTACAATATTGGTGGCTATCTACGGATAGATGGTACTATTGATCAGGCTCTTTTTGAAAAGGCACTCAATCAAGTTATTAAGGAAAACGACGCACTCCGCATCCGTCTTCACGAAGGGAAAAGTTTGCCCACTCAAACGTTTGCGGAAAATATTTGCCTCAAATTGGACTTTTATGAGTTCGAAGATAAGGAAAATGCCCATGAATTGGCACTTGCTTGGATGAAGCAAGCCTTTGCCAAACCGTTTCAAATCTACGACAATCCTTTGTTTCAATTTGCATTATTCAAAATCGCAACCAATCGTTATTATTCATTTCAAAAGTATCATCATCTCATTGTAGATGGTTGGGCGATTTCTCTTGTGGTTCAGCGTGTTTCAGCGGCTTATAATGCACTGGCAAGCGGACAATTTTGTGAACAAAAATATTACACTTACCAATATTTTATTCAAAACGATCAAGTCTATCTTGACTCGGAAAGATTTACCAAAGCCAAACACTATTGGCTGGAGAAATACCATGAAATACCGGAGCCTCTCATGGTGCGCCGCTATGCCGCCCAATTTGCGGACAAAACCATCCCAAGCCAACGGTCAATTTTGCACATCAAACGTTCTTTTTATAATCAACTTATTGAGTTTGCTAAAGAAAATAAGGCATCCACTTTCCAGATCATTTTGGGCGCACTGTATTGCTATTTTCTCAGAACCGGCAATAGGGATGACTTGTCTATTGGATTACACACACTGAATCGGAATAACGCTGCTTTTAAGCAGACGGTGGGCATGTTTATGAATCTGATTCCCGTTTGGTTTCGGTTTAGTACGGAATTGAGTTTTGTTGAGCTGATTCAGGCCATTCGTATGGTTTTACAAAGGGACTATCGAAATCAGCGCTTGCCTCTCAGTGAAATCTATCGAGGTGTGGGATTTTCCAATGTGGGATTTCCCAATAAAAACCGCCAACCACTTTTTGACCTGGTGCTGTCTTACGAAAAACATGATTATGAAGTTCATTTTAATGGTAGTCCCGCTGAGGCGATATCGTTTGCTCATGGTTTTGAGCAAAACGTCTTGGCTGTTTTTATCCGTGAATTCCATGATGAACAAGATGTTCGGGTGGATTTTGATTATAGTCTTGGGGCTTTTCACGAAGATGAAATTGAACTTGTCAAGGCGCGTTTTAAATTTTTGTTAGGTGAAATTCTTCGTTGGCCTTCGGTGCCTATTCGGGAATTACAGCTCATGCCCGATGCAGAGCTAAAGAAAATATTGATTGAATTTAACGAGACTACCGTAGATTATCCGCGTGATAAGACGTTGGTTGATTTATTTGAAGAACAGGTTGCCAAAACACCAGAAAACGTCGCCGTGGTATTTGAAAAGCAACAACTAAGCTATCAACAACTCAACGCCAAAGCCAATCAGCTAGCACATTATCTAATGACTTTGGGTGTTAAGGCTGAAACCTTAGTGGGTATTTGTGTCGAGCGTTCTTTAGAGATGGTCATTGGTTTGTTGGGTATTCTCAAAGCTGGCTGCGCTTATGTGCCGCTCTCACCTGATTATCCCGAGGAACGCTTGCAGTTCATATTGGAAGATTCTGAAGTCAAGGTGTTGTTAAGCCAAAGTCATTTACTGGAAAGGTTGTCATTCTCGACAGCGAAGGTGGTTGATTTGGAGAAGTGGGAAAAATTTGCGGGTTATTCTGGGGAAAATCAGGTTAGACTTCGTTGTCCTGAAAATTTGGCTTATGTGATTTATACGTCGGGTTCGACTGGAAAACCGAAGGGAGTGATAATTACCCACGACAATGTGAACAATGCTTATCACGCTTGGTCTATTGCCTATCAATTGCAAGACATCCACAGTCACTTGCAAATGGCAAACTATGCTTTTGATGTGTTTACGGGTGATTGGGTAAGAGCCTTGTGCAGTGGGAGCAGATTAGTGCTATGTCCAAGTGAATTACTGATCAATCCAGCTAGATTATATAAGCTGATGGTTGAAGAACAGATTGAATGTGCAGAATTTATACCTTTTGTGATTCGCCAACTGCTAGAATACTTGAACAATACCAACCAATCGCTTCAGTTCCTAAAATGTTGTATCGTCGGTTCCGATACGTGGTATATGAAGGAATATGAAGAACTCCTAGCACGATGCAGTACTTTCACCAAGGTAATTAACTCTTATGGTGTAACCGAAGCCACTATTGACAGCATTTATTTTGAAAATACGGCAGCAGTTAAGCTATCGCCAAACGTGCCGATTGGTAAACCCTTTTCTAACACCCAAATCTACATTTTAAATGCGAACCACACCCCAACCCCACTAGGCATCCCAGGCGAACTCTGCATTGCCGGTGCTGGATTAGCCAGAGGCTACCTCAATCGCCCCGAACTCACCGCCGAAAAATTCATCGAAATCGAAGTCTTTGGCAAACCCCAACGTCTTTACAAAACCGGAGACTTAGCCCGTTGGCTCCCCGATGGCAACCTCGAATACTTAGGTCGTCTTGATCATCAAGTCTCCCTTCGAGGCTTCCGCATAGAGCTTTCAGAAATTGAAGTCACCTTGAGCCAACATGAAGCCGTTAAAGAAGCCGTCGTGGTGCTTTATAATCAATCCGACAATCCCCGTTTAGTCGCTTATGTCACCTTAGTAATAAAGACTGACGAAGTGTCTGGAATTCTGCGTACTTGGCTCAAAACCCGTTTGCCAGAATACATGTTGCCCGCCAGCTTCACGGTGTTAGACAAACTACCCTTAACGCCCAATGGTAAGATTGACAGGAAAGCACTGCCAGCACCTGATGCCCTTTCAACCAACAAACATTACCAAGCCCCGCGTGACACAGTTGAACTCCAGTTAGCACAAATCTGGGAAAACGTGTTAGAAGTACATCCTATCGGCATCAACGATAATTTCTTTGAACTCGGTGGACATTCCTTATTAGCCATCCGTTTGATGGTTCAAATAGAACAACAATTCAACAAACATCTACCCTTAGCAACCCTTTTCCAAGGTGCAACCATAGAACAACTTGCCAATCAACTTCGTTTGCAAACGGATAGCCAAACTTGGTCATCTTTAGTTGCTATCCAGCCAAATGGCACCAAACCACCCTTTTTCTGTGTGCCAGGCATAGGTGGCAATGTCCTCTATTTCTATGAATTAGCGCATCATTTGGGCCCCGAACAACCTGTTTACGGACTACAAGCTGTGGGACTTTCTGGAAAATCAGTACCGTTCACCCGTATTGAAGACATGGCAGCTCATTACTTCAAAGAATTACAAACGATACAACCACAAGAGCCTTATTTACTAGGTGGTCATTCCTTCGGGGGGTTGGTGGCTTTTGAAATGTCCTTGCAATTACAAAACCAAGGACATGAAGTTGCTTTTCTCGGTATTTTTGATATGTTTGCCCCTCCATTTACCGCCCAAGGTATTAAATGGGATGAGACTCAATGGTTGCATAAAGTGGCTCTGTTTATAGAGCGCGAGTTAGGCCAAAAATTGGAGTTCGATTATGATATACTCCAATCTCTTGATGCGGACGCACAATTGGATTATCTGAATAAGCAATTAAAACAAGCGGGTTGTTTACCACCTAACGCTCCAAAAACGCAGTTACGTGGTTTAGTCAATGTTTTCAAGGCAAATAGCCAAATACATTATGCACCCAGTGAAATCACCAAAACGCCGATAACATTTTTCAAAGCTAAAGAAGCAAGAAGTGATGTTTTTGAGAACGAACCAACTTTGGGCTGGCAGAAATTTTCTGAAAGTGGCGTTTCTGTCCAAATAGTGCCCGGCGATCATTTCACCATGCTGAAAAAACCGCATGTACAAATTCTCGCTGCGCAATTGAAAGAAGCACTTGAACAAACGGAGTACAAACTTTAGTGGAGTACAAACTTTAGTTTGTGCTTATGCCAAGCTAAAGCTTGGACTCCAAATGAACTATTGAATTGAAAAGACATACTAATTTATGAAAATACTCAACTATCTGGAAGAATATGACGCGCCAACCGCTCAGATTGGGTTTATGACTGCCTTATCAGGCTTGGCTAATGCGGCAATATTAGCTATCATCAATTCTGCGGCTGAATTGATT
>QNER01000090.1 GCA_003646175.1 Candidatus Parabeggiatoa sp. nov. 1 | reverse complement strand
CAAAAAAACCTTTGACGAAATGATGACCAACGCCAAAAATGTTATCTCTTCATTTCCTTCGCATAAGCACAAGCCGCTCGAATAAAACCCGAAAATAACGGATGTCCATCACGCGGTGTTGAAGTAAATTCCGGGTGAAATTGACAGCCAATAAACCAAGGATGATGGCCGTTTTCTATCACTTCTACAAGGTTACCATCTGCCGACATGCCCGCAAACACCAAACCCGCTTGTCGCAACATGCCCATGTAATTGTTATTAAACTCATAGCGATGACGGTGGCGTTCACGGATAATCTCCTTTCCATAAGATTCATACGTTTTAGTACCCTTCATCAAATGACAGTTTTGTCCCCCTAAGCGCATTGTACCGCCTTTATCAGCGTTTTCGTCGCGTTGTTCCATACCACCCTCGTTTGTCATCCATTCGGTAACCAACGCAACGACAGGGTGAGGTGTATTGGGTTCAAATTCCGTACTATGTGCCCCTTCTAAGCCAATTTTTCTGGCAAAGTCTATAACAGCAACTTGCATCCCCAAACAAATACCCAAGTAGGGTGTATTGTTTTCTCGCGCAAATTCTGCCGCGCTGATTTTCCCTTCAATACCACGATCTCCAAAACCGCCAGGGACTAATATCGCGTCGACCTCTTTTAAACAATCCGTGCCTTGCGTTTCAATTTCTTCGGAATCCACGTAGATAATATTGACTTGAGTGCTAGTATGTATGCCAGCATGAATCAATGCCTCAGTAATGGATTTGTAAGCGTCTGTTAAATCAACGTATTTTCCTACCATTGCTACGTTGACGCTACCATTTTTGGGGTTATCCATCGCTACCAAAACTTTTTCCCATTCAGACAACTCTGCTGGTGGGGTGTTTAATTTGAGTTTGTCACATAAGATTTTATCCAACCCTTGTTGATGCAGCAGCAAAGGAATGCGATAAATCGAGTCAACATCTACCACCGAGATCACTGCCTGTTCATCGACACTGGTAAACAAGGAAATTTTTTGTCGTTCCCCTTCAGGTAGCGGGCGGGTAGAACGACAAAGCAAAATATCGGGTTGTATGCCAATGGAACGCAACTCTTTAACTGAGTGCTGGGTGGGTTTAGTCTTGAGTTCACCGACAGAAGGGATATAAGGCACTAATGTTAAATGAATAAATAACGTCCGCTCATGGCCTAATTCGCGACCTAATTCGCGGATGGCTTCTAAAAAAGGTAGAGATTCAATATCCCCCACCGTGCCACCAATTTCTACCATAGCCACATCAGCATCACCAGTGTTGTTAAGGAGACATTGTTTGATTTCGTCGACAATATGAGGAATGACTTGTACAGTGGCACCTAAATAATCACCGCGCCGCTCTTTACGGATGACGTTTTCATAAATGCGCCCGGTGGTGAAATTATTATGCTGCCCCATGGTAGTACGCACAAAGCGTTCATAATGGCCTAAATCAAGATCAGTTTCGGCCCCATCGTCAGTGACAAACACTTCGCCATGTTGAAATGGACTCATTGTGCCCGGATCAACGTTAATATAGGGATCTAATTTCAGCAAAGTGACTTTGAGTTGACGCGCTTCAAGGATAGCACCTAAAGAGGCGGACGCTGTGCCTTTACCAAGTGAGGAGACTACGCCGCCGGTAATAAAAATAAATCGTGTCATAATTTTTGAAATAACGCGTTGTGCTAAAAAATATAGTTGAGTCCCCTTCAAAAAGTCATTTATTTTGGTAATGGGTAATGGGCAGAAGGTTAATGGGTAATGGGCTAGGGTGTGTACTTCGAGCTTTTTTTAGCTGGTGTTTGTCAAAGGCCTTGAAAAGGTTTGCATAAAAAATGTGGTTAAACAACCCCTTCGGGGTTGCCACCCTTTGAATCTTTGAAATATGGGTTATTTGACAAACACAAAACGAGTGCAGGATCGCTCCAATCCCCATACCACCTTAGCCAACGGCTAAAGCCGTTGTCTAAAAGCTTAAGTACCCTAAAGGGCACTACAAAAGAGGGTTAGTCGGCTTTAGCCTTTTTCGCTTTCAGACAACTGCTTTCGCACTTTGGCGCGAAAGCAGTTGGCTGTGGGGGTGGTATAGAGATTCCCGCTTTAGTGTACTAGTAATGGGCTTAGGCAACTCACAAAAATTAATATTTAACTTCGGTTGCTCAAACTCCAAACTTTGCTCCAGTTGGAGCAAAGATTGGACTCATAACTCTACGCATAAAGCTTCTCGTGTCATTTAGAACGGCTCTATAAATCTGGCACCCCCATAATATTTTTGAGCACAGATCGAAATTACAAAAAACGCCGCTATTGAACACTGTTATAAGCATAGTGCGTAACATGAGCACCTAATATGGTAACTACTCAGCCCTGAAAGGGCGCTTTATTAAAGCCCAGGGCTGCGCCCTGGGAACCCATTTTAATGCGCCCAGAAAGGGCTATCACATCATAAACACCTGCACCTGGGGCGTTGCCCCAGGCTATAATAATTCGCACCTTCAGTGCTGAGTAGTTACGTAAAAACCATGAAATCACACCTATTACCTCAAACCTATTACCCATGGGTTTTAATGCGCCCAGAAAGGGCTATCACATCATAAACACCTGCACCTGGGGCGTTGCCCCAGGCTATAATAATTCGCACCTTCAGTGCTGAGTAGTTACGTAAAAACCCTGAAATCACACCTATTACCTCAAACCTATTACCCATAGGAAATTTTAGACTTGTCTTACGGGAACTCATAGTTACAGTGTTCAGAAAAATTCTACGCCTGACACTTTTGAGGTTTGACACACCTCGAAAGTCTTAACAGGAACAATTTCTGAACTCATAAAGTTCTGAACTTCTGAATTCCTAAATTCCTCAAAATATCTTGGCGATGCGAAAACCAACACTATTGTAGCGGTAAGACGGCTTGTTTTGAAAACGGAACGTTGCACGCACGTTCTCCTTTTTTATAGACCAAGCACCACCGCGAATAACACGAAGACTGGTGCTATTTTCAGGGGTTATGCAATCTTGCTCTTTGCCACTGTATTTTGCTTCATATTCTGAACAAGTCCACTCCCAAACATTGCCTACCGTATCAGATAAACCAAAAATATTGGCAGAAAAAGAACCAACAGGTGCGGTTTGTTTATTATCCCACTGACTACCGCAACTATCACAGTTAGCTTTATTGGAACCAATATCACTCCCCCACCAATATTTAGTATCTGTCCCAGCCCGTGCAACATATTCCCATTGAGCCTCAGTGGGCAAACTATATTGTTGCCCAGTTTGCTCACTTAACCATACAGCATAAGCGGTTGCATCTTCCCAAGAAACATTAATCACCGGCCGATTACCCCGTCCCCAACCTTCATCTGAAGGCTTTTTTCTACCCGTGGCTATCGCAAAGCGATCATAGTCAGCAAAAGTAACCTCATAGCGCCCCATCGCAAAGTGCTTCATAGACACCCAATGCGCGGGTTTTTTATCGCCATCACCTCCGCCCTGAATGTTCCCCATACGAAATAACCCTGCCGGAATGAGCACCATTTCTGGCCCCAAACTACCCTCTTGTAAGCGATCACGAAAGATATTACCGGGTATTTTGGTCTCTGCTTTTGCTATGGCTTTTTTGAGTTTGGCAAGGTGTACCGTTTTTGTTGTCATCTCCTGTTGTAATTTGGTTAACAGTTGCTCCTTGGCTTTTTTTGCGCGAGAAACTTCTTTTAATAGTTGTTGTGCTTGTTTAAGTGCTTTTTGCACAGCGGCTTTTTCCGATTTTAACTCGGCTAAATGCACAGCTTCGGCTGCGGCTTCTTTGTGCAGTATTTCGTTTTTAATGGATTGTTGCTGTCGCAACTGTGCCAAACGTTTTTCGGTAAAAAATACATAACCTACATTAGAAGCTATTGCCACCACAACTATCACTACGCCTGATAAAACCAACCACTTGAGCCTTCTTTTAGCAGGCTCAGGAAATACTGATGATTTATCTAAATTCCTTAATTTATATTTAGGCAATACTTTTTTTGCCCACAGTTTCACCGTTTGAGGGCGATCTTTCTCCGCGACTTGTAATGCCCAATCAATGCCTTTCAACAAACGCCTAGAATAGCGTTTGCGACCTATTTGCACCACGGGCGGTAATGGATCTGTATCTTCGCAGAGCTTGATGGCATTAATTCGTTCTGGAGCCTCTACCGGTGTTTTGCCAACAATCGCACGATACAGCACCGCGCCCAACGCATAAATGTCGGTCCAAGGCCCTTGACGACCTTTCGTTTGATATTGCTCAAACGGTGCATAACCGGGGGTAACAAGCGTCGTGACGCTACGGCTACGGCTTCCCATGGCATAGCGTGCCGCGCCAAAATCAAGTAAAACTGGGCTGTTGTCTTTATCACGCAAGTAGATGTTATCAGGTTTGATGTCTCGGTGCAGAAAACCGGCCTCATGCACCGCATGTAAACCTTCTAACAACGGCAACAAAATGTTTATGACTTCGGCTTCGGTTGCCGTCCAACCGTTTTTTAAGGCACTTGACAGGCTTTGTCCTTGCTCATATTCCATGACTATATAAGCGGTATTATGCGCTTCAAAATAACGTAACACCCTGACAATGCTAGGGTGTTGAAAAGTTGCAAGTGCTTGCCCTTCGTGAAGAAATCGTTTTAAACCCCAAGCAAAATTTTCTTCATATTTTTTAAATTTGGGTTGGATATTGTAACTCTCTTCCCTGACGACTAAATCATTAGGAAAATATTCTTTGATAGCGACTTGATGATTCAGCTTAGTATCTAGGGCAAGATAAGTAATGCCAAATCCTCCATGTCCAAGAATAGATTGGATCTGGTATTCTTCTAATTGGTAACCCGTCGGCAGGGCCGTACGATTTTCGATAGCAACATTCATAAGTTTCTCTGTTATTGACCTATTCCTCTAACGATGCGAAAACCTACATTTGTATAGCGGTTTTTAGGATTGCTCCAGTAGCGAGCAGATACACGCCCGTCCCTTGACTGGTGAAGCCAAGAACCACCACGTTCCACACGATAGCGAGTACTATTTTGACGTGTTATGCACCGCTGCTCTTTGCCGCTATATTTTTCCTGATATTCTGAACAAGTCCACTCCCGAACATTACCTGCCATATCGTACAAACCCAAGGGATTGACGGCAAAAGAACCCACCAGGGCCGTTTTTTTATCATCCCTTATGCCACAATCCTCACAGTGTTCCCGTTTCGATTCAATCTCATTGCGCCGTCCAGATTGAGTTACCGTTTTGGCTCGTGCTGCATATTCCCATTCGGCCTCATTTGGCAAACGGTATTTTTGTCCGGTTTGTTGACTCAACCATACTGCATAAGCAGTGGCATCGTACCAAGAAACATTAATCACCGGCCGATTACCCCGCCCCCAACCTTCATCTGAAGGCTTTTCTCTATCAGTAGCGATAGCAAAGTGATCATATTCAGTAAAAGTCACTTCATAGCGTCCCATCGCAAAGCTATCCACAGACACCCAATGCACGGGCTGTTCATTGTCTTCGCCCCGACCATAAATATCTCCCATACGAAATCGCCCCGCCGCAATCCATACCATTTCAGGGCCTAAACTGCCGTCCGGTAAGTAATCACGGAAAACATTGCCGGGTAATTTAGCTTCCAATTTTTCTTTAGCTGTTTGAGCTTGTTTAAATTGCCATTGTGCGGTTTTAAGGATTTTGTGTAGTTCTGCTTTTTCCGATTGCAATTGCGTTAAGTGCTTTTGTTTAGTTTCTATCGTGATCTGTACTTGTTTAAGTTGCTGTTGTGTTTTTTCAAGGGTTTGTTGTAGAACAGCCTTTTCTCGTGCAGCGTGTTGTTGCAATTTTTGTGATTCTGATAGTTGTTGGCGCTGTAACTGTGCCATGCGTTGTTCAGTATAAAACACATAACCCACATTTAACCCAATTGCCACTATAACACCCGTCAAAACCATGCCGAATCGTTTAACAGAATATATGGGTGATTTATTTAAATTCAATGCTTTAGGCTGACTAGGCAACAATACCTTGGCCCACTGCCGGACAGTTTGGGGACGGTCTTTTACAGCGAGTCGTAATGCCCAATCAACGCTTTGCAATAAACGCTTAGAATAGGATTGGCGACCTATCTGTATAGCGGGTGGTAACGGATCTGCCTGATGGCGCAGTTTGATAGCATGAATTCGCTTCGGGGCATCTACCGGAATTTCGCCACTTATCGCACGATACAATACCGCCCCCAACGCATAAATGTCTGTCCAAGGCCCTTGATGGCCTTTAGTTTGATATTGTTCAAACGGTGCATAACCGGGCGCAACGTTCGTCGTGACACGGCGGCGACGCTGTCCCAAAACGTAACGCGCTGCACCAAAATCTAGTAAAACCGGGCTGTAATCTTTATCACGCAAGTAGATATGATCTGGCCTAATGTCTTGGTGCCAAAAACCGGCCTCATGTAGTGCCTGTAAACCTTCTAACAGCGGTGGCAAAA
Organism: Candidatus Parabeggiatoa sp. nov. 1; assembly: GCA_003646175.1. Classification (GTDB taxonomy): domain Bacteria; phylum Pseudomonadota; class Gammaproteobacteria; order Beggiatoales; family Beggiatoaceae; genus Parabeggiatoa. The sequence continues at coordinate 7,550 of QNER01000090.1, read as the reverse complement.
TGATCATAATAAAAGCTTCAGCTACCGTCCCACCATTTTTCAACACAGTCGATAAACTTTGCCCCTGTTCATATTCCATAACAATATAAGCCGTGTTCTGCGCTTTAAAATAACGTAATACGCGCACGATGTTAGGATGTTGAAAAGCGGCGAGTATTTGCCCTTCTTGAAAAAATCGTCCTAAACCCCAAGTAAAATTATTTTTATCTTGTTGAGATTTGGGTTGAACACGGTAGCTATTTTCGCGGATGACTAAATCAGAAGGAAAATACTCTTTGAGTGCGACTTGACAATTGAGCTTGATATTATAGGCAAGATAAGTAATGCCAAATTTTCCATGCCCAAGAATAGATTGGATACGATATTCTTGTAATTGATAACCCCTTGGTAAGGCATAACGATGTTTAGTGGTAATAGTCATGGCTGAGTATTCAGGTATTTTTCATGAAAAACAATTTTAACTTCATAAACGCTGGTTAGGCAAAAAAAACGATTCCGATGCAAGGCAATCGCATGACATTATAAATCAATAACTAGACTCCCCTCCAAAAAAGTGAGATCGACGATGGTAATAGATCAATTATACTTGATGATCAAGTTCTTAGTGAAAATCAGGACGATAAAGCAGAGCGAAGCGAGGCCTTTTAATACTAAGTCATTGTTTTTACTTAATAAAAATAATAGGACTTAGATTATTTTCACTAAACCTTATAAATCAGTGTGTTATAAATACAACTTGAGCATTGAGCTGTATCGAGTCTAAAAATATTTAGGAAAAATACTTTCATTATATTGAAGTCCTAAACCAAAATACTTCTATTACCTCAAACCCACTACCTATTACCTATTACCCATTACCCATTACCAATGACGATTTTAGACTTGTCTCATGGAAACTCATCACTTTGATGTCAATCAAGTTTTAATTAAATATTTCCAATCGTTTGTGGAATTGGGTTCTCTTCAGTCCGTTTTTCTTAAAAACGAACGGAAGAGAATTGAGAATTGGGAATTGGGAATTTTTAGGTGAGCAACTATCGGGTAGTCCCTACAAACCAGTGGCTGTCTTAAAAATCAATGAGCAACATCGGGACAGGATGAGAGTTAAGGGGGGCACGCGAAGTGCCTTGGATTTGACTCGATCTTATTACCGGCTTGCTCACCAAAACTAAATCAGTACCTCCATCAGTTTGTAGGGACTACCTATTTAATCGCACCTGTTAAAAAATTTGGTTTATCAAAAATAAAAACCTTCGAGGTTTTCAAAACCCCGAAGGTTTGGAACTCACATTTATAAAATATAAAATTTGCTGGAAAGGGAAAAGAGCAATTCCAATTTCATCATTAGTGGCTCCCAAATCCCTATTCTATTGGAAATCTGGAATTGGGAATTAGGAACTAGAAAATATTTTCCCCATTTCCCATTCAATTGCCCATTAACCCCAAGGCAATTATCCAATTATCAATTACTGTTCACCAATGACCAAAATATCATAAAAACGCCGGACATTTTTGACAAATTGAACCGGTTCATGTCCTCTGGCATAGCCATGCCTAGTTTGCTTGTACCACCGCGGTTGAGTCAACTTGGGCAAATGTTTTTTGACATCTACCCAACGGTTGCGATTACCACCGAGTTGCTCAGTGAGTTTGCGTGCATCTCTAACATGTCCTAGCCCAACATTGTAAGCAGCTAACGCAAACCACGTTTTGTCGGGTTCTTGAATTTCTCTAGGAATGCGCTTTTTAAGTGCAAAAAAATATTTGGTGCCACCTTGGATGCTTTGGAAAGCATCGTTTCGGTTTTTGACACCCATTTCTCGAGCCGTCGATTGGGTTAACATCATCAAACCTCTTACCCCGGTACCAGAAACCGCTTTGGGATTCCATTTGGATTCCTGATAACCAATCGCAGCCAATAAACGCCAATCTAAATCATAGCGTTTAGCCATCATTTCAAAAGATTCTTGATACTTGGGTAAACGTTCCTCAATTCGACGAATAAAAACGCGAATGTTGACATAATCAAAATCTTTAGCATCATCAATGTGACCATAATAACGTTCTATCAATTGCTCCAGATCACCTGACTGTTGCAACCGATTAAAAAATTGAATGGCAGCAATATATAGACTGTTATCAGTGCCATAACGGGGAAAAGCCCACGCCAAATGGCGTTGTTCAGACAATTCCAACGCAATTTGTAATTCTGGCTGAAATCGCCGCTTTTGGGCAACTTCGTTAGAATCAACCAATGTGTATTGAATCTCTTTTTCCCAGACTTGTTGAAGTAGTTCACTGGGTTCGGCATCCGACTGTTCTTTCCAAGTCAGTTGAGGGTAGTCCCTTCTCAACGCTTTGAGAATATCAATTTGATTACCCCCGCTAGCCACATTCAGGTAATGATTAGCGGTAAAATCAGCTAAACGGCTTGGTGGTTTTGGGAAACCTCTCCGGTAAACAATTTGTTGAGTGACGCTTTGATAATGAGGGCCAAAACGCACTAATGATTGACGCGGTTTACTTATGGTTAAACCAGCGGCGGCAAAATGAACTTGATGGTTAGTTACCTGAGATAAAATATCAGTCAAGTTATTGGTCACATCGAGATGCAACCGAACACCCAATTCCTCTGCAAAGCGTTTAGCAAACTCATACTCAAGTCCAGCCTTACCGTTTGGCCCATCGTAATAAGTTGTCAGTCCATAACGGGTTACAACCAGCAATTCGCCGTTTGCCTTAATTTGTTCCAACAGGGAGTCTTCAGACGAATAAAATAAAACAATGATTCCTAAATAAAGTGTTCCTAAAAATTTCATGCTATTTACACCCCAGTTAAATTTATACTTATCCAGAAAATTTAGATCTGTACGATTAAAAATGGTTAAACGAAAGGTACGCCCGACAGATGATGGTTTTGTGCGTTTATTTAGCACTGTGCCAAAATCAGCCGTCTGTCGGTAAGTTATTGATTTTACCTCATCTATAAAACCTCTTATGTTTAACCGCACAGTGCGAAAAATTTGGTACGAAAATCTTCAAAGCTTGGCTTGAGCTTCGCTGTTTGGTGCAATATTGTTCTGGACATCTTTAAGAGGGCGAAAAAACACCCCGCACCCACTCCTCCCCAAACAAGAGAGGCAATCACTCGATAAAAACCCCGTGTAATGTTTTTATTGTTTCGATAAATAGTGCGTAATGAATGAAACATTGGCAAGGGAGTGAAGCCTAATTGAGAACCTAAATAAGGATTAATATTTTAATATATTATTATTTTAGTATTTTTTTAAACTTAATGCCTAGAAAACCTTGTTCCAAAGTGCAGCCCGTTTTTAGTGAAATCAGTATTCATCAATAGGTTATAGATAAAAGTTAAAGTTTTACATTAAATTTAACGCTTTGATTTTTAAAACATGCGATTACCTTAAGCTCGAAAATCGGTGTTAGGGATTTACCAAAAAAATAATACACCCCTAACCCTCTTTTGAGGGGAATAAAACTGCGGCAGTCCCCTCTCGATAGGGAGCTTGCTATACCGTTCATTCCTATTAAAAAGGGCTAGAGGAGTGTAAGGATTGGGGAAGTTAAAGCTATTTTTTCGCTATTTATTAATTAGACAAACGCTGACATAGATTCATAATTTATACTGAATAGGGTTATAAATAAAAATTATAGTAACTACTCAGCCCTGAAAGGGCGCTTTATTAAAGCCCAGGGCTGCGCCCTTTTCACCAATTTTAATGCGCCCTTTCAGGGCTTTTAATAAGCATCAAAGGGGCTGAGCACCTGCCGCAAAGCCCCAGGCTATAATAATTCGCACCTTCGGTGCTGAGTAGTTACAAATTATAATAATTAATCAAACTGGACGTATTTATTATTTTCCGGGATTTTATTAAGCATCTGATAGGCACTTCAAAATAAAGTCTCTTATAGCTTTTCAGTTATCAATTATAAATTCCACCCAAAAGTGTTTGCGCGCAAAAACTATCGTTACGAAATCAGTTCTAGGCTAAAGTTTTTTCTACACAAAAAACTTTAGCCTGGAATTCAAAGCCTTGAGATTTGCTATATTCCAAATCAACCGATTATTCTTCCAAACGATATAAATCAATGAATGATAAAAATAACCAGTTTTTGGGGAATACGCGCAAGTATGTATAAATTGCGCTTTTGTAATTTCTCATAAGCTCACGAAATCTGGCAGCCCAATAAGATTTTTGAGCAAAAATATTTATGGTGAAATGACCGAAAAAACTCTAGAATGACGGTGTTCAGTATATCACTCAATGATCAAGTTTTTTTTGGTTCACATTGATAAGAGTTTTGGGTTCATATCAATAATAAAAAGGGGGTTAGGGGGATTTTTTTAAAGCCATCAGTGTGACACAACCAATTAACTTAAAGTATGAGAGAAAAACTTGAACATCAAGTATCGGAGAAATTGACTGAACTTTTGTTGCCTTTTAAAGTTCAGGCAACGACGTTGGCTTTTTCTGAGCCTGTTGACTTGAGTGCCCGTTGGCTGAGCCTGTTGAAGCCAATGCCAATATTTTAGGAACGTGCATAAAACAACTTATAAAACGTAAGGGTAACCACAAGGGATTACCCCTACGGAACCGAACTTCAGGTAGGGGCAATCCTTTATGGTTGCCCTAGTTGTATTAGGCACGTTCCTTACCACTGTCATAAATTGAGCTTTTTTAATTTGGATATCTATAAAATAAGTATTTGAATTTTAATTAAAAATTAAATTTAACTCGGTGTAACTCTGGGGAACGAAGTGCCCTGAAGTGTGTATACCAAATCTAAGTGTCCCGTTTTGGGTGGATAACCTCACCACGTAAAGAATTGGGCAAAGCCTCAGTAATTCGTACCTCCACAAATTGCCCGATTAAAGAAGGAGTCGCCGCAAAATTGACCACTCGATTATTTTCGGTGCGCCCTGCCAATTTTTGAGGATTTTTGCGCGAAGGATGCTCAACTAAAATTCGCTGCACAGTGCCAACCATAGATTCACTGATCGCATAAGCCATTTCTGTGATACGGCTTTGCAACTGAGCGAGACGCGGTTTTTTAACAGCTAACGGTACTTCATCAAGCATACTCGCTGCCAGTGTGCCGGGGCGGGGGCTATAAAGAAAACTAAAAGAATGGTCAAATCCAATCTCTTCAATTAATTGCATAGTTGCCTGAAAATCCGCCTCTGTTTCCCCCGGAAAACCCACAATAAAATCAGTAGATAAACTTAAATCAGGGCGCACCTCTCGCAAGCGGCGAACTTTTTGTTTATATTCCAAGGCCGTATGTCCTCGTTTCATCAGACTTAAAATCCTATCTGAGCCACTTTGCACCGGTAAATGTAAATGACTGACTAATTTTGGAATTTCCGCATAAACTTGAATGAGACTATCGGACAATTCTAGCGGGTGGGACGTGGTATAACGAATCCGTTCTATTCCATCAATAGCAGCAATATAAGTTATTAACAAAGCCAAATCGGCAATCTCGCCATCCGCCATCCGCCCCCGATAACCATTAACATTTTGTCCTAACAGCGTAACTTCGCACACCCCTTGTTCAGCTAATCTTACAATTTCAACAACAATATCATCAAACGGACGGCTAAACTCGGAGCCCCGTGTGTAAGGTACGACACAAAAAGTGCAGTAATGGCTACACCCCTCCATAATGGACACAAACGCTGTGACTCCGTCGGCACGCGGTGCTGGCAAGCAATCAAATTTTTCGATTTCTGGAAAAGAAATGTCAATCCTTGGCTTGCGAGCGCGTTGCACGTCAGATAGCATAGCAGGCAAGCGATGCAAGGTTTGTGGCCCAAAGATTAAATCGACATAAGGGGCCCGTTGCACAATGGCCTCGCCCTCTTGGCTGGCGACACAACCACCCACCCCAATCACAATGTCGGGCCGTTTTTCTTTTAAGTTACGCCACATCCCCAACTGTGAAAAAACTTTTTCTTGGGGTTTTTCACGGACAGAACAAGTATTTAGTAACAACACGTCAGCTTGTGTAGGATCATCGGTGAGATCTAACCTGTGAGAGGCTTGCAAAGCATCCGCTATGCGTGAAGAATCGTATTCATTCATCTGGCAGCCGAAGGTTTTGATATAGAGTTTGCGTTCCATAGAAGTCAAAAATAGGGGGAATTAGGTGGGAATGGGAAAACTTGGCACTGTGGTCGTTAAGTGGGAAAGCTTCAATTTCAAGGGCTTGCGCTGGGGATTGCCCCTACAAGGATAATTGATATTGTAGGGGCAATCCTTTATGGTTGCCCTTCATTTGATAAAATCCCATTCAACGACCCCAGTGCCGAAAACTTGGAATGAATGGATAATAAATGCTTGATTTTATTACCATAAACAATTTAAAAACCACGTCAAAAAGGCTTGATAACCGACAACTCTGTAAAACGGTGTATAATCCCGTCCGTTGTTACTTGGCAGACTAAGATCAATCGCTTAATCCCTCATCATCATAACCATAAATTGTTAATGTGTATAGGCATGAATGTTTTATATTTTAACACAAAAGCGTCCCTGTGTTATACTGTGCTGGCCTTGACTCAGGGCCTCGTCAAACTGGAAAATAACACACTGATTATAAAGTGTTTTTATGGAAAACCGGGGGGTGCAAATACCCTAATTTATAACTTATGGTTTTATTCATTATAATTTTAGATATCTTGCTACGTTATGTTGATTAAATCAATAAGTTACATCAGACTTTGACGATGCCCTGCCCTGATCTTAGGCGATTTGTGGAAAAAAATGTACCATTTCATCCAAACTGAGTACAGCTCCTTTACGGATTGTTCGGATGCGAAGTACAGTGGATTAAGGTAAAGTACAACTTTTTTTTTCTGGAACGGATTTTTTTTTAATCCGCTGTACTGAAACTAAAGTTGGGACTCCAGTTAGAGGGGCGGAGTCCAAACGAGGCCTCGTTTTTAGTTTGGAAATCGTACTTTTTGTATAAGAGGTATGCCAAACCTTTGAGGTTTTGACAGGTGCATTGCTATTTTCCCGCAGACAGGGGACAGGGGACCATAAAAACGATAAATATTTTATGAAACAATAATTTATAACATAAAAAACCACCGTTTATTCACTTAAGTCCTTCTGTGACATTATAAAGACATTTATATCTTTCACTTTTCTTCTAGTTCCTTTTTAAGGTATTGGCTTTTAATAGCGGGAAAAAAGAAATGCGCCCGGTTTTGACTTACGGTGGGCATTCAACTGTTCCTCAGCAATATGCAAAAGCATACCGCATTGCCAGAAACGTTTGTTAGAAATCAAAGTGACTTGGCAAACTGATGGAATCCTAAATAACACGATGTTTTTGAATTTATTAACTAAATTAGGTTTGGTGGATATGCACAGCGATATTCACCCTATATAAAAAAACTATGTACAGGACAAAAAAGTGTTCAAGCCGTGATGCTATCGCTTTTTTGGCGATAGTATCACTCAAACCCTCGTGAAAAAGTTTGTGGTAATAGTCTCACTCAAACGATAGTGCTGGTGGTT
>QNER01000089.1 GCA_003646175.1 Candidatus Parabeggiatoa sp. nov. 1 | reverse complement strand
TTGCCCACCCTACCTATTAAATTTTTCCTAAAAAATATCTCGTTTTGTCGTAGTCGTAGGGTGGGCAAGTTTTTTTTTGCCCACCGAAAAGAAGGTGGTGGGCTAAGTAAGTTTTAAAGCCCCAACGGGGCGAAATTAATATAGCCAGTGTAACTACCTGGAAATTAATTCATTCCTATCGTGCGTGCCATTAGTCGTAGGGGCCGGCAAGTTTTTTTGTGCCCACCGGAAAGAAGGTGGGGGGCAACATAAAGACGTTGCCCACCCTAGTTATTGGACGAGCAAAATGATAGACAATACCAATTTGACTAAAATGGCGGCCAAGAGTACCACAATCATCGGATTTAATACAATGACTAAACGCCATCGCCATTGTGTTGGTAAAACTTTTTTCCCGTCATCATTTTTCGGGATGCCAAGATAAATACCGACAATCATGATCAATACCGAGTACAACGCAACAAAGATTAAAAACTGGGTTTGAACGTAAATCGTTATTTCTTTAAACCAATTTAAAAAACTTAATTCGGTAAAGATAATGAGATAAGCCGTCAATAAAAAATTTTGATTGATGACAAATCCATAAGATAACTTATCTTCTCTCATCGTGCCCAACAAGGGTTTGAGTGTCAATATAATAAACAAACTTGTTATAGAAGTCACCCCAATCGCAATCAATCCACCTAAAATAAACTGTGAAGTTGGGGCAAACCAAAACATCAATAGCACGGTTCCAACAAATAACCCGACGTAAATAACGACTTGTTCTTGAGGGGTTAAATCAATGGTGGCACGCCTAAAGGGATTTGACTGAGCACTTTTCAATAACCAATTGTGGCACCCAATTAGACATAAAGCCATTAAAAAAACACTGGCATATTGAATAATATTACTTAATTCCATAAACTCTTCAATAAATTATTGTAGGACCTTTTTTTCGTTTTTTAAACGCATAGACTATTTCAATCAGTACAATCAAGATAATGCCAAGTATAGAGCTGATTCCAAACCAAGGGATGCCTCGAAATAGCGATAGATAGCCTTTTTCCCTGACTTGACAAGGTACGTTGCGGTTATCGGCCGTGAAAACTTGACATTCAAATTCTGCCAGCGTGGTTTCGGGGGCTTCAAATTGAAAAGAGAATGTGAAGCGTTCCTTATCTAAAAATTCAAACGAAAAAGGCTGATCTTTTTCAGCCAAGGTTTGTTGCAATAACGCTTTATCAACCCAATAAGTCGGAGGCTGGGTATTGGGATTAACCTTTAAGTCAACCCCTTTGTAAATATCATATTTAAACGTCGCCTGTTTAACCGGATGATCGCAATGGGGGAGGATTTTCACCGTATCAAGCCAATAAGGCTTATCTGAAACCACACCGGTAATGGTATATTCTGACACGTCATTGGCTGGTTGCCCAACTTCCAGCACAATGAGCGGATCTGTGGGAATGCGAACCGTCAGCCAATAATAGGAGACCACCAAAGCAAAAATAAAACCCAAAAATTGCCACATCCTTTTTGAAAGTTTCTCATAAATTCCTTTTATAGTATTAATCCATTTTTGTCTTTTGGCATTTTGGTTGTCGAGAATTTGTTGTCTTTCACCTCTAGCTTCGGGATGTTTCGGATCAATGGCTAATATTCGCTGATAAAGTTTCAGTTGTTCATCATCGCTATTATTGGATTTTGCCAAAGCCAATAACGCTCTAATTAACGATGTTTGGGCAGCAACCGGCCGAATAGTATATAACTGTTCTAATATTTCACGGGCTTCTTTTGCTTGTTTTTGTTTCAACAAGATATCAGCCAATAACAAGTTAGCACCCACATGATGAGAATTTAAACCAATGGCTTGGCGAAGAGGTTCAACGGCTACCGCTTCATGGCCGTCCCTATACAATTTTTGACAGGCTTGGTATAGCGTATCGGCTGCGGGATCAAGATGATCCAATTCAGACTGCGCTTGTTGAGGCAGTTTATATTCTGCAATCCAGCGACGGAGTAGTTCAACCCGAAAACGGTACCCGCCATCCGCTGGTTCAATCAAATCCAATTCTTGTAATAAACGCGGTGCATTGTGCAGTTCTCGAATAATTATCTGTACACCACTTTTACGCAATAGTTCTTCTAACTGAATGTCAGTGATGACTTTTGCGCCCGCACCCGCCAATGTTGATGCGACAACACGTTCGGCCGGCGGTAAACCATCCCATAACCACTCCAACGTATTACGACGAGAAATCAAGGTGTCAGGAATCGTCTCTTCTACATCTTTCGATGTCACCGTTGGCGGTTCATTGGGATTTTTATTGTGAAGACGATCCCATATATGGGAACACAACGCTTGCGTTAAGAACGGATGCCCATTGGTTAATTGCCAAATTTTTTCCACCGCCTCGTCGTTTGACCAATTAAGCGTTTGATTAGTTTGAGAAAAATGGATAAGCCGAACAGTCTCTTCATGGCTCAGCAGAGAGACATGTTTAGCGGGTACACCTCTGAAGAGAGACAAAGCAATACTGCTCAAATCATCAATGTTGCGACCAATAGCAAATACACAATTTAAATGTGTTGGATTAGTATTCAACAAATCACGCAGATAAGGAAAAAAAGCCGCCGCTGCTTGCTCGGATTCTGGATTAGCCAACACATCAAATTCATCAAACAATAGCACCAGCGAAGCGTTGGTGGGCAAATTGTTCAGTACGTCAGGAAGCCAAACTTGACGGAATGTGGTTTCTGGATCGTCCCCTAAATCAGGCGGTGCAAGTGCCAAGAAACTACTAATTTTGTGTGCAAGTTCCCTTAACAAACGCCCCAAAGACCACTCCGCCTTATTTTGCAAATCAAAAAAAATCGGATGCAGCCCTTCTTTGGGTAATCGGGCTTCCAATTTTTGCAACACAGAAGTTTTACCAATACGTCGTTGTCCATACAGCACAATGGCATTATCTTGGGAATCGCGCACAACGCGCAGGACTTCTCGCAAAATATCGGGCCGTCCTACAAATACGGGACTATTGCCGACGGGATTACCTACAATATAAGGATTTGTGGGAGACATATGTCATTGATTCGATTTGAGTTGGATTATCTGTTTTATTAAAAATAGTGAACAATAGACTTGTCCCTAAATAAACGTAAACCCTTGAAAACATTATAAATTAATAAGTAATAAAATCAACTACTTAGCTTATTAAGGGACAAGTCTAATAATTATATATGGAACTGAGTAAGCGTTTCCAACTATTTGTTTTGACTTACAAAGAAGCCGCCACTTTTAGTCCCATATTTGATGACGTTCACTATAGTTGACGAAGTTCTTGCGCTGGCAAATCAGCGAAAAAATCTAAAAAGATAGTCGGGTGGACTTGCCAATCACCATTCTCATTTTTTACGAATCCTTGTTTTTCAATTTCTTCAAGGGCTTGTTTAAAGCCGGGGACATCATTAATAATTGCTTTTATATCAATAGGTTGTACTTTTAGTGACGTTCTCAGTGTCTCTAATCTTATTAGAGCAACCGCAGTAAAAGCTTTGCGCGTCGTTGGCAACCACGATTGCCAAATGTCATTTAGCGTCGCTTTGGTTCGGTCATAAAAATCTTGCTTGGCGTGTTGTTGACGTTTGATTGGATCATCTTCGCTGCCATTTTTATAGGATTCCCACAAAGCAGAGGCTGCTACTTGAAGCAAGTAGGGATGTTCGCCAGTGATCTCTTTCACAAAACGACGATCATCATCAGAAAAATCGGTATCATCTTGATCGAGTAATTCTTCCACCTCTGAATCTGATAACGGGCCTAAAATAATCTCATCAAGGAAATTAAAATAAGGTGAACCCGACTTTGTAAATGGTTTAGTTTTTTGGTGAAGTTGAGTCAGTGAAGTATTGGTTGTCATCACCAGCACCAATGCACCTCGACTACGCGAAGCCAGTTGGCGTAAACCACCGAAAAACTCGGTTTTATTCAAATGAGGCCGATCCAATAATACGTCAAATTCATCTATCATTAAAACTAATTGCCAATTCATATTGCCTATTTGTGCAATGAGTTCATCAAGATTGGCAAAATGATTTTTTTGACTGGCTTGATAAGCCTTAGACAGTGAAGAATCTGGTATTTCAGCAATACGCTTTTGAAGCGGTTCTAAAACAGAGCACCAAAACAGGGCTTGATTACATTCAAAATCAAATTCGTTGGCATCCCGATAAGAAAAAATGAGAGTGTCTGCTTTATTGCCGTAAAGTGTTGTTTGTTTTTCTGGGGCTGCCAAATATTCTAATAATGAAGTTTTGCCACTGCGAAATGTACCTGTAATCGCAGAAGATTGTCCACCATTGACAATTCTCCCAGCAACACGACGCACTTCTGCTTTTCGCCCTATAAATTGTTCAGGCAAAACCGGATTACCGTAAAAAAATGGATTGTAATTCGGATTGGGTTCGCTACCGTGCGGCTTACCTTTGAACCCTTTCATCTGCTGATAGGTTAAATAAGTAGCCGCAGCTAAAAACAGAGCGGTTAGAACCCCCATTAATGGGAGTAAAAAATTTGTTATGTAGAGCATTTAGTACACCTTTGATCTTTATAAAAAGCAAATGATTTAACCACAATAGTGTAAAGGAATGTAATGGTAAAAATCACGATTTCTGTGTAAAAAACATGATTGATATTAATCGCTTCCGATTTCAAATAACACACTGTGAAGAGTAGCACACAAAAGAAAACAATCACCATTGGAAAGATGAGAAACATAAATAAAGATAAATCATTCCAATTGAAAATACCGCGGGAAAACACATGATAGTCTATTGTTAATGAGGACACAATCGCTATTGAAAAAAATAGTAATGCACCATCTGTGATGAACCGTTCAAAAAAAAGTTCGTTTGTCGGTATTAAATTGTTTATTCCCAAAACCAGCCAAATTTGAAAAAGCCCAAAAAACAAAGTGAGCACAAACCAGAAAAAACTTTTCCAAACCGCAGTTAGCGAAGTGAGAAAAATATCAGCTATTGAAAGTATGTTATTTTTCCATATCGAAAAAAACGTGATTGAACCGCTTGTCATTTTAGCAAACTCCTTATATAAATAAATCCAGGAACAACATAATTATTACAGAACATCCATGATTATCTCCCATTCATCACACTATTGGGAAATGGATATTTAATTATAATTTTATATTCATAATTTTATATTTCCGATTTCCGATTCGCAAAATATTGTTATTTTTTCATCCCCATCCATTTTTGTAATAGTTGTTAGATGTTCAGTATCTGAATAGTATCACAGGATGCCATTTTTTTTACGCGCATTGTATGCTTGCTTTTCAAAACTGTCAAATAAAAAACGACAAGGATTGGATTTTATAAAGGATTTGATTGACTGTTTTAGAGCCTTGTTTTCATTAACAATTAATGCTTAGTTTACGTTTTATCACCCCAGGATTACACAGCGCACAAATTTTCTGGATTCCCGCTTTCGCGGGAATATGCCATTTTTCCTCAATTATTGATCATTAGAGTTTATACCGATTAAACGTAACCCGTTTATTTACTTATAATGATTATTTGGTAGTCCTGTTCCAGTCGTGATGATGTCCAAACGGATACTATCCCGGGAAAGGGATAGCATCCGTAACATCACTACATGTTTAGGACTACCGATTATTTAATGTAATAAAATAAAGCACTTATGATTAAATCGGTATTAATGTCTATTTTCTTCCCCCTTAAAGAAAAAAATTAACAATACTGTTTTTGCACTTGCTATTTTACCAAAAATCATCATGGCTAAACACCGCCCCACCCCGAAGATAAAAATCCGTTTATACCCCACTGAATGCGTGCAAACCAGCTAAAGCCCACTTTGAAAAGCTATGCCCAATAAGGCCAATATTGAAAATTGCGTTTAGCTTCAGGGTTTGTCAAGCGAAGCAAAGATTTTTCACAAGTTTGTGCAATGACTTGTTTAGCCGTATTATCACTACAATGCAAACGTTGGCGTAAGGACAGTCTTGTCATATAGCTTTTATTGATATGTTTCAAACCAGCGTGAAAATAACAAGTCATCACCCGCTCTTCCCTACTCATTTTAGCAAACGTTTTGGTTGCCGAAAGCGTGACACGGGTATGTTTTTCTAGTACTTCAAACTGTGGCGCGGGTAATGGATAATGATGCGTTTCAATCGCTTGCATAATTTTATCAATACCACTACCACGTTCTTCACAAACTTCAATACGCCGCAAAAAAGCCGCTAATGCTTCGTTACGCGACTGGGGGGACGTGTCTAAAAAACGTATTGGTTCAACTAATGGTTGACCCGTATTGGTCATTTCTATACGGTGGTCAAAAATTTCTACCATTGGTGATGTGCCTTTTATGTTGAAATCTTGGTGAATCAACAGATTAGCAACCAATTCCCGAATGGCTGTTGGGGGATACATTGGCAGTTCTTTACGTTGTCCCTTTGGTGTGATTATTTCCCGCGTGGGTAATAAAATATTGATAAAATCGACCGCCTGAAAAAAACTGAGCGCATAACCCCGCTTTTCTTCCCGTTCTCGCAAAGTTTCAGTGCGGCTACTATTGGTATATTGGATAATTCTGATGGCTTTATGTTGGAGTGCCGGGAAAAAAGCCAAATTTTTGGCAAATAAAATGGCTCCTAAATTGTAAATATCCCACTGCCCGGCTTGATTTTTTCTAATCATTTTTTCTGCTTCTAACTGTTGCAGAATACCGTTTTTATGGCTGGGTAAATTTTGGGCGGTTAAATCAAAATAAGCGGGGTAATCCAAACAATTTAACACTTGATCGGCGTTTAGATTATCAAGGGCGATTTGATGTTCAAAAGGGGTTTTATCAAATAAACGCCACAATTCACGTTCTTTTTCTGGATAATCTTTCAGTCGTTTTTTATAACTGCCGATACGAATTAAAGCTGTGCCTTTAAACTTGACAGATTCGTGGTTAGCACGATTAATTTCCAATATAACCACAGCTTTACCATCTATATCAAGTTCAAAAAAACGAAATTCTATTTTAGGCATGAGCAAACGTAATAACCAGTTTTCCAATTCCTCATTACCTTGTTTAGCACGACGGTATCTAAAGTTTGTCCCAACAATTTCATGGGTTTGATCGTGGATACCCCACACAAGGTATGCATAAATTTTTCCACACAAAGCGGCACTATTTGCCAAAGCGGCAATATATTCGCCAATGTCTTCATAATCCTTATAATTTTGCTTAAATTCTACCCATTCTGTCTCAGTGGGTAGATGACGTAACTCTGCTAATAAACTCTGTAGATAACTGTCTATTCCGTTTCTGTACATGACTTTCCGCCTAACATTCCCAGTCTTTGTAGGGGGCAGGCAACGTGTTTTTGTTGCCCACCATTCTCATCACCCGATAATTAGTTGAATTTTTTATATATTTTTGGCTTTTTTTGGTTTGGACTCCATCACCCACATTGCACCACTACCTTAGATTTGGTAGTCCTGAAATGCGGGTTATTTTTAGGAGTCCAAACTTTAGTTTGGCGCAGCGATCCAAACTAAAGTTTGGACTCCATCACCCACATTGCACCACTACCAAAATTTGAACAATATTAAACTGACTGAAGGATTGACAATATTGATTTTGACTCGCTTTAAGTCTCATATTCTCATTGCACAGCTGCCAATTTGTTCGCCGCGGTGTTTAAAATCCTGTTAATCTATTAATCCGTTTAATCCTGTTCAAAATCCTTTGGCGAAAGTATTATTAAAAGTATTTTAATAAGGCCGTTCGTTATTAAAATCTATGTACAGGACAAAAAAGTGTTCAAGCCGTGATGCTATCGCTTTTTTGGCGATAGTATCACTAAAACAATAGCATTGGTTATTGCAACGATATTTTTTACTCATTAAGGATTTTGGCACATAGAGAAGAATGATACCGCAAAAGTGCAAAAGTGATACTATCGCAAAAAAACAGCGATAGCATCACTAAATACTTTAAAATCAAACTATTATAATTTTTGTTCCGTACATAGTATTAAAAAGTGATTGGTAGTCCCTACGTCTAAACATTAAACCGAAAGTGCATCACATCTCCGTCTTGCACAATATAGTCTTTGCCTTCTAAACGCCATTTACCCGCTTCTTTTGCGCCATGTTCCCCGTTGTGTGCAACAAAATCCTCAATGGCGACCACTTCAGCCCGAATAAAACCTTTTTCAAAATCGGTATGGATCACAGCGGCCGCTTTTGGGGCGGTGGTACCGACGCGCACTGTCCACGCACGGACTTCTTTAGGCCCCGCCGTAAAAAAGGTTTGTAAACCTAACAAGCGATAACCGGCATGAATGACGCGATTTAAGCCTGGCTCTGTGAGGCCCATGTCGTTGAGAAATTCTTGTCTTTCTTCGGCTTCTAAACCCACCAATTCTGCTTCTGTTGCCGCGCATACTGGCACCATTTCAGCTCCTTCACGCTCGGCAATGTCACGCACTTGCTCAAGATAGGGATTGTTTTCAAAGCCATCTTCGGCGACATTGGCAATATACAACGTTGGTTTAACGGTGAGTAAATGCAAGTCACGCAATAAAAATTGTTCGTCTTCACTGAGGGCTAAGCTGCGAACCGGTTGCCCAGTATCAATATGGGCATAGACTTTTTCAAAGAATTGTTTTTGTGCTAACACTTCTTTTTGGCCGCTTCTGACATTTTTAACCGCCTTTTGCAAGGCCCGATCCATTGTGTCTAAATCTGCCAGTGCCAATTCAGTATTAATCACTTCAATATCCTGCAACGGATCGATTTTACCTGCCACATGCGTTACATCATCATCTTCAAAACAGCGCACAATATGGGCAATGGCTTGCGTTTCACGGATATTGGCTAGAAATTTATTGCCTAAGCCTTCGCCTTTAGACGCGCCTGCGACTAAGCCGGCAATGTCTACAAATTCCATGGTGGTTGGAATGATTTTTTGCGGTTTGACTATATTGGCTAATACGTCTAAACGCGCATCAGGCATCGGAACGATACCCACATTGGGCTCAATCGTGCAAAAAGGATAATTTTCGGCCGCTATCTCGGCATTGGTGAGTGCATTAAATAATGTCGATTTGCCTACATTGGGTAGGCCGACAATTCCGCATTTGAATCCCATAATATTTTTTCTGTAATTATAATCAGTAATTGAGTACAACGAATTAGGAAATGAACTAATTTAGTACAAAAAATTCCCATTTTCCTATAATTTGACAATGTCAGGTTATCATTCGTTCCAGGCGAACCTTGCACGAAAAAACGGTAACGACGCTGGTTGCAAACCAGAACCAACACGAGATTAGGTAATTCCCACAAAATATACCAGCAGGGTTCCGATTTTTCCCCCAGGTTGCACCCACATCGTTATACATAAATATTTAAGTAATTAAAATAAAAGCATATTATGTAGGGGCCGGCAAAGTCTTTGCCCACCATCATATATTTAATGGTGGGCAAAAAAGACTGTCCACCCTTTTTACTCAAACGGATACTATCCCTAGGAAGGGATAGCATCCGTAAAATCAGGCACGAAATTACATAAAAGCGTGTCCACCACTTCCCATCAAAGAGGTGATCCCAACAGTAATAAAATACCCACCGACTAATAGCCAAAGAAACATGGCTAAAGCTGCGTAAATCGGTTTCATGCCAACTTCTTTAAATTTGGCAAAGTTTGTCGAAAGTCCAAGTGCTGCCATTGCCATTGTCAGCATCAAATCGTCAATAAAGATAATTGATTTGACAACATCTGTTGGCAACAATTGCAGCGAATTAAAGCCGGCGACGACGATAAATCCAATCGCAAACCAAGGAATGACAAGTTTCGCACTACCATTTCCGTCAGCAGCCGCTGAACTTTTCGCTAAATACCAGCCCAATATTAACAGAAAAGGCACCAGCATGATGACTCGTCCCATCTTGATGATGACGGAGGTATCGCAGGATACCATGCCACAGGAAACGCCGGCACCGACAACATGAGCGACTTCGTGAACGGTGGCACCCACATAAATGCCATAAGTCGCAATATCCATATCAGGCAAAAGTCCCGCTTTAAACAGAATGGGATATAAAAACATAGAAATGGTACCAAACAACACGACAGTTGATACGGCAATCGCACTTTTATGCGCTTCGGCTTTGACAACCGGTTCCGTCGCAAGCACGGCAGCTGCACCACAAATGGAAGCACCGGAGGCGGTTAAAAAGGCAGTCTGTTTGTCCAGTTTGAGCAACTTTATTGCCACAATTGAACCAATCAGAAAAGTCGATACCACCATAATCAAATCAACCGTTAAACCCGGCATGCCAACGGCGTAAATTTGTTGAAAGGTGAGCCGAAAACCATAGAGGATGATGGCACCTCTCAAGATGAGTTTAGCGGAGAAGGTAATCCCGGACATCCATTCTTCAGGGAATTTGCTTTTCAGAAAATTGCTATAAATCATGCCAAGAACGATGGCAATGATTAACGGGCTAATTTCCAACTCCTGGAAGATTTGAAATTCCTTCCGGAGATAAATAGCCGACATGGCGAAAAGTGCTACAAACCAGATGCCGTTTAACGTGTTTAAGCGGTTTTCTTTTGAAAAAAATGCCATTATGACTCCTTTGGTGGTGATTGGTAATTGGTATAGCCTTCCAGAAAAGTTTTATCTATTGAAAAAAACTTATCATCGAAGGTTTGGCACAGAATTTTTCTGGATAGCTATAGTTTTTCAGATAAATAATTTCAGTTAGAAACCGTAAAGCGTTTTGGAAACCTTCAAGGTTTTGCCCTAAATAATTTCAGTTAGAAACCTTCAAGGTTTTTGCAACGCTTTACGGTTTTGCCCTAAATAATTTCAGTTAGAAACCTTCAAGGTTTTTGCAACGCTTTACGGTTTTGCCCTAAATATTTTTCTGAACGTCTATATAACAAAGTTTGTAATGATAACATGTCAATTAAAAACTTGTAGCGAATCTTCTCCATTCACTTAACTGATTACTGAACACTGATTACTGATAGGTTTTGACTTATCCCGACTTATCGAAAGTCCCAGTCGTTCTTCAGCTGGTTTTGGTTAAATTATCACAATTTTCATGCTTTACTAAAGGCAACATGGTATTCGTTAAACCAATCATTTTTCCACTGTAAAAAACCACCAAGCCACCGACAACACCCATATGGAATAAAAATACCCC
The DNA here is from genome assembly GCA_003646175.1 of Candidatus Parabeggiatoa sp. nov. 1. Classification (GTDB taxonomy): domain Bacteria; phylum Pseudomonadota; class Gammaproteobacteria; order Beggiatoales; family Beggiatoaceae; genus Parabeggiatoa. The sequence continues at coordinate 2,886 of QNER01000089.1, read as the reverse complement.
GCCTAAACAAATCACACCGGGAACAATTGAGGTTAAATAATTGGTACGCATATTGGCTTCAAAGGCATTGGCAATCTCAAATAAGGATTTGAGTTTGTTTAAATCACCATCCATTAAAATAATCTGAGCGGTATCGGTGGCAGCAGTTGATGCACCGCGAAGCGATATAGATAGGTTGGCTTGTTTTAACGCAATAGCATCGTTAATCCCATCACCAATAAAACCAACGAATTTGCCACTGGCACGCAGCCCCGCGATCAATTCCGCCTTTTTATCCGGTAAAGTTTCAGCAAAATAATGTTCTATGCCTAACTCTTGAGCGAGCTGGCGAGTCGGTTGTTCGTGATCTCCAGAGATAATGTACAGTTCTATTCCCTGAGCCTTTAAATAATTAATGATTTCCTTAGCTTCTGGACGAATACAGGGTTGTAATTCCAGCACCCCGGCTAGATTATCATCCAGAGCCACATAAACCAGCGAATGTCCGTTGGCATCACATTCTATTTTTAAGTATTGGATTTCTGTTGGTAAGCCAATACTCTTTTGGTGCATAAAACGGGCACTGCCAACTTGTACGACGGTTGTCTTGATTTTCACTTCAATGCCGTAACCGACTTGATAAGCGGCTTCATCAATCACGGGTAAATCCAGCCCGCGTTGTTCGGCGGCTGTCAGTATGGCTTTGGCAATGGGATGGGTTTGCCGGTACTCGGCGGCCGCAGCATAAGTTAGCAAAGTCTCTTCATTGAAGGGCTTACGAGGGTAGAGATGACTGAGTTGCGGTTGCTCCATTGTCAAAGTGCCAGTTTTATCAAAAACCACTGTATCGATCTGTTGCAACATTTCCAGAGAACGTCCATCTTTAATCAAGAGGCCATTTTTCGCCATCATATGTAAAAAATTCAAAACCCCAATCGGCCCGAATAGCTGCATATTATAACCAAAACCAGACCAAAGAACTGCCATCGCTGGATTTGCTCCAAGTAATGGTAAAGTTAAGCCACTGACGAATAAGGTTGGTGCTGCGAAACTGTCAGCTATCTGTTTCCATCGTAAACGCAAGGTTTCTTTAAAATCTTGAGTTTGTTGCAGAATGTGGCCAATTTTCGCCGCGTTGGTATTGGTACCCGTCTTTTCGACTTGAACCAAAATCCGTCCAGCCAATACCAGCGTCGCCGCAAAAACCTGGGAGCCTACTTCTTTTTCTACTGGTTGCGATTCCCCAGTCAAGCTATGCTGATCAATGCTTGCAAATCCATCAGTTATAATGCCATCAATTGGAATAATCTCGCCAGCATTAACTACGATAATCTCTTCTTTTTGAACGGCTTCTAAGGGTATATCAACCTCCATGCCTTCTCGTATCACCCAAACTGATTGTGGTTGTGAGCCAAAAATGTTTGTTAATTAATTGTTGATGTGAGTGTTCTTCGGTTCGCGCCAGCTGTTTCAGATTCAGTAAACTTAAAAAAGTGATTAATGTGGCCAAAAAGATATATCCCATGATTAGAAAACTAATAATAGAAATAATCTCAATAAGCTCGGTGGTTATACGCCCTTTCTTCAATTCTTGAGAGAATTTTTGACAGAGAGGGTAAAAAAGGTAAAAAGCACCTGCGGCGGCTATTGGCAACAACTTCGATACGAACCAAGTGCCTATCAGAGCCAAACCCATTAAACCGATAGATAGATTTATGTTTCTATCTAGTTTTTTCTGATAGGCAGTTGCTTGATTATCGTCTTCCACTGTGACCATCTGCTTCAGTTGTTGATGACGTACTTTCCCGCCAGTTAATGAAATCATGAACACTTTTTTAAAGGCTTGTAAGCTTGTTTTACTTTTTTGATATAAGTTGGATGATTTTGGCCAGCGTTGTAGGCTTTTATTTGAACCTTTTTTTGACTGGCGTTGTTGGTGGTAGTTTTTTATTCCAAAGGCTAAACTACTGAGAACTAAAATTTCAATAAGCACTAGAATTATGAACCTCATATAAAGTTTAAAACGATGTGACACAATCTGTCCAACAATAGTAGTGAAAATAGGCATATACAAAAAAATCATTTAAATTCAAATGGTTATAGTGATATAAACCTGTCACTTGATGATCAAGTTTGTAACGAACGCCAGTAGAGGGGCTCATGGCTAAAAGCTCAAGTACCCTAAATGGCGCTACCAAAGCTTACTAAAGTACTACGTTGGTGAGTCTGCTTTAGCAGACTTGAGCTTTTAGCCTGGGGATTTATCCCTAGGCTTTTGGGCTTCAATGAAAACCAAAGTATCTACAAAGTTTAAGACTTCTGCCTTAGTGTATTTATTTTCTAACTCCATTAAACCCGCTTGTAATTCCTCATCATTATCTATCATTGTGCTTGATGAGCCAGTATCTATAATGCCGTTAGGAATAATGATGGTTTTTCCGCCATATCAAACCTTGTTTCCATTCAAACTTCATTCAAGTATTCCTTTCGTTCTACATTTTCCACAATGAATTCTGTTGGGGTACTGGGAATTGAATAGAGTACCTCTTTTCCTTGGCGACTATACGCTTGATACGCTTTGCGGATTTCTTTGGCATCTTCACTCACCATCAGAATTTCACCTTCTAGTATCTTGAATTTATTTGAAGAAATGGGTTCTTCTTTGAGATTACCCAGCAAAATAAATTTATCTGGGTAAAGTGCCTTGATTTTAGCCCATTTCATCATGAGTTCTTCCGGTTCAAGTTTTAGGAGTTATGATCACTTATTATACTTCGTAAGACAAAGTTTTCTTCCCAGAAAAAACCTTCAAGGTTTGCCAAACCTTGAAGGTTTCAAAACTTTTATGGGCAACTATAGTTTAGATAATGGGCGAAAAACAGTTTTCGCCCGATTTTCTGACTAACG
>QNER01000088.1 GCA_003646175.1 Candidatus Parabeggiatoa sp. nov. 1 | reverse complement strand
AATCCTTGTAGTTATTACCAGTTTATCCTTTCTTATAAGCAATCCTTGTAGTTATTACCAGTTTATCCTTTCTTATAAGCAATCCTTGTAGTTATTACCAGTTTATCCTTTCTTATAAGCAATATTTGTAGTTATTACCAGTTTATCCTTTCTTATAAGCAATCCTTGTAGTTATTACCAGTTTATCCTTTCTTATAAGCAATCCTTGTAGTTATCGAGTTATTTCAAAGTGATCACAATAGAATCGCTGAAAAATATCCGAGTTCCCGTTTTAATTTCCCGGCGTTCCCCAGCAGCCATAATGTCTGATTTGCTGTTAAATCCGGTTGAGTCAGCCTGACTTAATACGTTAATAAAATACTTGTCATCTTCCTTAAAAAAGAGCGCATGTTGTCGGGAGAGAAAAGGATCATGGTTGCGGTATTTGAGGAGATCAATATCAGGGTAATGTCCTTGTTCGGTATCCCGGCATCCTATGGATAACTCATCAACATCAAAAGGAATTTCAGAAACGGAACCCCCTTCATATAACACCGTTTGATTCCCTTCAACCACCAGCATGGGGTAAGAAGCAGCCGTCGATTCTGGATAATCGTCATCAATGTGACTAGAGGGTTCAACCGGTTTAGCCAATGATAAATCCGTATTAACCGGTTGTGACTGCGTAACGGTTGACGCTGTTTTATGGGCTGGTAATGCCGGTATGGGATTTTCCCACAGTCCACCGCACTTAGGGCATATATTGCCTACCATGGTACCCACAGATCCGCAACCATTAATACCGTCAACTAATTGATTTGGGTCACAATAATATTCAGGTGCATCAGCCACGGATACCGTTTTAGTTGGGGTATTATCCACAGCCGCTTTAGCTTTTGGCACTTTCACCTCAATAGGAGAAAGATCACACCCACATTCTTCGCAAATAACTTGGCCGTGTGTATAGGAATGGCCGCAATCTGGGCAATTAGGCATTGTTTACTCCTTTATCCGCAATTTTTTCTGAGTACCCGCCGCAGCTTGGCGAGCATCTGATTCTGTTAAAGTACCACCTTTTAATTTTTTGATGGTACCCTCGGCAAGACGTTGCATATCTGAATTACCCCGTTTTTTAATCGTGCCCCAAAGTTTGACAGCCTGATCAACATCGCCGGCTTTGCGGGCTTGATCAGCCTTGATTCGCTGTGACTCAACAAAGGCATCATTAACACGCGCTTTGACTTCATGATCCATAGCCGAAATCATAGCTTCTGTATTACTATATTCTACAAAAATATCTTGTGACAGTTTTTGATTAGAAAGCCCCATAGAAGGCACATCATAATAAACCGTGACTTGGGCAAAATTCTTACGCCCCGGCGTGAGTTGTGGATGTTTTACATTGAACAACACTTCCAACCCTTCTTGGCGTTGCACGGGTAGGGTATGCTGTCGCCAAGTGCGATTAGCATCCAAGCGAATTTTACCATTATAAGTGGCTTGTGGATGCACGGTATAAGAATCGATAGCCCGATGTTTACCCAAAAACCGGATTTCCAGTTGGATATTATCCGCTACTTGATCTTGGATGGCATTAATACGATCCAATAAATAAGTGAATCCTTCACTAGAATCACGCATATCCCACACCGTATCATTGCTTAATGCACAAAGTTCATTCATAAAATCAGCATCATAGTTGCCAAAACCGAGGCCGGTAATCGCGATATTTTGCTCAACACACAGCGAAGCTGCCTGTAATGCCGTCCGGTTTGAATCTGGCATACCATCTGTGAGGATCAATATACGCTTCAATCGGTTTTCCCCTTCTTTTTGCAGTTCATGCCGGGCATGTTCAAAAGCTTCAGCCATATTGGTTGTGCCACCGGCCCCGACATTGGATTGATAAAAACGTAGATGAGACCATTCCCGAAGTCTATCATGTTGATTAGAAAGGGGATAAAAAGTATTGGCATGACTACCAAATGCTACGCCAGTAATCCAATCCGTCGCTCGAAAATAACCAATAAGTTCCCCCAAGGTTTTGACCACATCTGCTTGTGGCTGTCCTTCCATTGAACCACTATTATCCAATACCAACGCAATTTTGGTTTCGGTTTCACCAAAATTAACCGTCTGATTAGGTTCAAAGCGAACCAGAATTGAATTTTGCGTTTCCTCGTTTGCAACCGGGATGGTTTTGACTAATGTCTTTATTTTTAGACTTAATGGCTCCACTTTTATTTTCCTCTGAAATGGCTTTGCGGAGTGCAAGGTTAACTTGCACGAAGAATAAATAGAAATAACTACAAGGATTACTTATAAGAAAGGATTGGATTGTACCCTTACCCTTAATGGCACGCACGATAGGAATTCAGCACCGGCTGGGCGAAATAAATTATTCATGGTGGCGTGGTTTGAAAATATTGAAGGTGGCACTTGGAGTTCAAAGCGAAGCTTTGTGCAGTTCCAGGTAGTTACACTGGCTATATTAATATAGCCCCGTTGGGGCTTTAAAACTTTAAAACTTAGCACCGAAGGTGCGTACTATTAAAGCCAAGGGCAACGCCCCTGGCTGTTCTTGCCTGTTTAACCACCACCACCAATGCTGTGACATTATCACCTGTCCCTTGAATATCCTGTGCCGTAATTGCTTCGCTGACAAGTTTTTGGGCAATGGCATTCGGATCGTCAGACTGTTTTAGAATAGAGGCTATTTCACTATCCGTCAGAAAATCATGTACCCCATCGGAACAAAGTAATAACTTATCGCCGGGAACCCATTGAAAATAAATCAGTTGGCAATTCGCCGCGACATCTTTTGGAGATTTTGGAGCAATCTCTTTTGGGTTTTCGGATGACGGTGCAAAATCACCCACCCAACACGCTAAACTGCCCGCATCCTCTTTTGCAGCAGCCTCAGCAAAACTTTTGCCGTCCATCAGAGATTCCCACCGCCCATTTTGATCTTCCGTTAATCTCTCAAGATAATTGGCAGAAAACAGATAAGCCCGTGAATCCCCCAACGAGACAACCGTCACAAAATCCGGTGATAGATAAGCGGCTACCACAGTGGCACTCATCGGATCACAAAATTGGTTGGCTTCACGAGAAGCATTTTGTTCTTCCAAAATATACTGCCCAATAATAATGTTGGCTTTATTAATCTGTTGCGGTAAAAACCGCCCGGCTTGTTCAGGCGTGAATTCTAATAGAGAAGTGTGATTCTCTGTCAGCGTTTTAACAACAATCTCTGACGCTTTTTCTCCCCAACCACTCTGAGAGACTCCATCAGAAACCACCACAATTTGCTTTGTCGGGTTGCAATCACAAGCATCCTCCTGATTATGATCAAACTTACGCCCGACATCACTGTGCATGCCTACAATAAGTTCTACGGGTTCCGGTTCCTGATGCTGGCGTTGTTTCAATTGCGGTTTCAATAATGACAGAACCTCAGCGGCGGCTGGACGTAATTCCGGTTGGGGTTGCATACAACCCAGTAAAATCCCCCATAAACCCACCGGCATCTCAGGATACCAAATTCTTGGAGACGGTATCTTATCCAGATTGGGTTGAAAATGTCCCAAAATACCCCCTGAAATAATCCAGTACCAAATTCTGGCAACCGTAAAAATATCAGAGACTTGTCTTGCAATACTTTCCTGATTTAATTCTGGGGCAATGAAAGCGGGATTAAGATTGCCAGTAAATTCAGTTTCCTGAGAACAAAGTTTATGCCCAACACATAATCGCACTTTTCCGCTTGGTGTCACATCCAAATCTGCCGGCGTTAACGTTGGTACACAAAAACCGTTTTCATGTATATGCTCAATAAGTTCAAATAGCCCTAAGGCAAGAGCAGCAGGTTCTAATATATCAAGGTTTTCTCCTTGTACTGACGGATAAACCAGTAACAAGTAAGTGTCATCAATATCTTGTGATTCAATCACTTGTGTTGGCAATAAGATGACTTCATTTTTCAGTTTGATTCTTTCTCGTTGCGCTTCCGTCACAAAATGCGCGGGGCTATCCGTATTAACTGACCAGACTTGGATAGAGGCCATATTGGTTTCTAGTTTGTAATAAGTTTCTCCTGATGAGGTTTGTTGCTTGGAAAACTTCTGAAACCCATTGAGTAATTTTATGGCCTCACAAAAATTTTCTTGCTGTGGCAAATAACCCAGTAATGAAGCCACTGGTATTTGGGCACCACACTGATCAACGCATGAAATATCACGATAATCGGCAAAAGCAAGGTTTTCAGCACCACAGTCAGGACAAGAAACGATTTCCTGAAACAAGTTTGCATCACAGTTTTGGCAATTTGTTGTACCTACTGGTAACGAACAAGCACAATTTGGACAGGGTAAGTTTTTTTCTTCACTGTTTGAATTTACGTTCATAAGGGTAATGGGTAATGGGTAATGGGTATAGTTGCACGCCAAACCGTAAAGCGTTTGCCAAACGCTTTACGGTTTTTACGGCTATGCACGCAAGTCGTTCGTAGGGTAAGCGAGTTGCCATGATTTCAAAAACACCAAAAATCGTACCGCATGCTTTGGAAGGTGCGTACACTAAACCGTAAAGCGTTTGCCAAACGCTTTACGGTTTTTACGGGTGAGCTTTTTACTTGATTTCACAATTGAGCACCCGTTCATAACCCACCGCTACCACGCTATAACTATGCAATCGTAATTGATTCCCATAACGAGATTGCAAGGTTTTCCTATAATTTTTCAGTTGGCTTTTGGACTCTGCTAACTTTTCTTTGACGGTTTTTTTAGTCAACAGTTCGTCATCGCTCAGTTGTTTCACCTGTTTTGCGCTTAAACCCAACTCTTTTAACTTGATATACTTAAATTCTATCAAAACATCCAATAATTGATAGCGGCGCATATCGGGGCGGACTATCATGGTTAAGTCGGCGTATCCCCGTCCTAATGCAGGTTCTGAGTCCATAATGTAAAAAGTATCATTGAACAACAATGTCAAAAAAGCGGTTTTTATCAAAAGTTCATTCGTCCAACGATAATCGCGATTACTAAACGCGCTAAAATAGGTTTGCACCATGAATTGACATAACGGTTGCAAATCGCCGGTTTGATAAAATTGTTGAACGAGACGTCTCGCTTCTTCTTTTGTCGTCCACTCAGGCAAAAGTAGTTCTTGTATCCGTTCAACATACAATTGACGCATCACCAAATTAGGTATCTTTAAAACCAATTCCCCATTTGAAGTGTATCCACCAAAGGTTAACACGCCAAAATAATACAACAATGAAGCCATAAAGGGGGTATCTTTGGTGCCTGTCAACATCTCATTGACACCAAAGCGGGAAGCCAATTGAGCAATGGCTAACGGTTTCTGTTCATTTAACGCCGAAGCTATCACTTGTTCCCCATGAGGCAAAAGAGATACATAAATGATTTTGCCTCTATCCATCGCCAAGTTCTCATCTAATATTTGGCGCGGATATTGACAGGTATCCTGTAAATGCTTCAAAAAATAGAGTGCTAAAGTCGAATTGTAAAGTAACGATTCTTGCTCATCAAAAAAACGATAGCCATTATAAAAGGCACGCATCACCGCTAAGGTTTCATTGACTTGTTGCTCTTCAAACCCACATTCTAATGCGATTTGTTGCAACGCTGCCAAAATTTCCGCTTCCCAAAAACCACACAAATCATTGAATTTTGGATATTGATAAATATTTTCAGCGATATTGAAACCACTGCTAATATCACTCATCACCACTGGCGAAACCCCAGTAATAAATATCCGATCAATACCCAAACCCTTGGTACCCGCTTTAACCGCTTTGAATACCGCTTTTAACGCGCCTTCCCCTTGAACCAACGCTTCATATCTGTTCCGACTATTTGATTGTCCAGCCATCATGACTTCATTGGCAAAATTATCATATTCGTCAATCAACAAATACAGTTTATATGGTGTGCTTTCAAGGGCAGCCAGTACTGATTGCAAAGAACGCAAAGCATCAGTGGGATGGAGTTGAACCTCATGTTCCAAAAAATCCCTATAACGGACAATAAAGTGTTCAATGCAGCCATTGATATGATTGTGCAACCGTTGCCGAATATCTTCGGCACTGCCGGTCGAATCTACGGCTGAAAAATCCCAATTCATCACAAAATAGTGATTATGCTTAAGCGTGGGATTTTGACCAATCGCGAGGTGTCCAAACAGTTGTTCAAATTGTTTGGCTTTTGCCACATCGTAATAATTTTCTAGCATAGAAAGCACCAAGCTTTTGCCGAAACGACGAGGGCGTAAAAAAAGCAGATATTCTCCGGTTTCTTCAATGATTGGAATCTTGTTGGTGCGATCCACGTAAAAATAACCGTTGATGATAATTTTTTTAAAATCACAAATACCATAAGGGAATTTCACGGTGTCCTCCTTGTGTCTGTTATAGTTATCCAGAAAAGTTTTGCCCTTAGCAAAAACCTTCAAGGTTTGGCAAACCTTGAAGGTTTCGTACTGCCCCTCATTGCCCTCATTGCGAAAGTCAGGAAAGCTGATAAATAGGGCATCCCCCCAATGGGCTATTCTATGCACACAAGCCGTTCGTAGGGGCGGCCGGCAAGCGGGTTGCTATGATTTCAAAAACACCAAAAATCGTACCGCCTGTTTGTCCGCCCAACTAGAAGGCGCGTAAATATAAAAATCAGACGCTTAAAAAATTAGGTGCATAGAGTCGCTTTTTAAATTGGGATTGAGTATTAGGAAACCACAAATTGGGGAACCAAAAAAATCAGTTGATTCCGTCAATGCGCTGTACTCTCAGTATAACTGAAGTATGCCGAAAATGGAGAATGAGAAAGGACAACTACCCACCTAAGATGGGACAGTTTATATTTCAATGGATTAGCGTAGGTGGATACGCACTGCGATATCCACCCTACATTTTGTCTCGCCGTCTCAGGTTGCAAGCCGAAAGAACCGGGGTTGTTAGGAATGATAGGGTTTATGAATTCAGACGTTAGGAATTTGTCCCTTTATCCTTTCCCCTTTTCCCTTCAACGAGTACACCCTTTTGTTTGAATCACATCAAGCAGCATAGGTTTAACTTGTGGGTGCCCCACCATCTGGTATTCAAAAACCGAAGTGTAACTTAACACACGTTGTACATAGTCGCGGGTTTGATCAAACGGAATGAGCTCCACCCAAATATCCGGGGACAAACAACCGTATTTTTTCGCCCACCGTTTGGCGCGTTTGGGGCCGGCGTTATAAGCGGCCGCAGCTAACGGGTAATGGCCACCGAATTTATTAAGCATCTCTCTTAAATAGGTTGTGCCCAGTAATACATTGATATCTGGCACCAAAAGAGATTCTCCGGTGTTTTTTAACTTCATTTTTCGCTGACGAGCCATTTGCTTGGCAGTGCGAGGCATCAGTTGCATCAGTCCAAGTGCCCCCGCAGTAGAGCGGGCATCCGTTTGGAAAGCACTTTCTTGACGAATTATCGCATAAACATAAGCAAACTCAAGTCCTTGAGCTTGAGCTTGAGTCAGCACCGTGTCATAAAAGGGTAACGGGAAGCGTATCTTTAAATCATTGTAATGCCCAGCTTTGAAAATGGTAGCAATGGCTTTATCATGCCATCCCCATTCATGGGCAAGCACGGCCGCTGCTTCCAATTCCTCAGTCGTCAACGTTGGTAACACTGCCTGCCATTCCTCACGAGCAAAGGCTGTCAGTCCAACAATGTACAATTCACGAGCGCGTATCACAGCCGCATTATTTTCAACCAGTTGATTTTTAATGTATTTACTGACTGTCAACGATTCTGGCTGGAAGGAATAAGGTTTTCCGAGTCTGTCGGCCGCCAAGAAACCATAGTAATGTCGGTTTTGAGATAAGTCCTGAAATTGTTGTTCAGCATCGTCAGTGTGTCCGGTTTTCTCCAAAGCACGCGCCAGCCAGTATTGCCATTTGAGCTCGTTTTGCTCAGCAACGGATAAAGACGATATCAGTTTTATCACCGCTTGCCAGTCTTGCTGAGCAAGGGCAAATTGTAACATCGCTTGCTTGATCGTTTCATCAACGAAATTTGGGTCTACCTCCTCTAGCCATTGTGCGGCTTTTGGGTGTTTTTGTCTCACGCCCCTTAGTATAATGTGCTGAAACATTTCCATTTTGGCTGCTTCCGTGAAGGCGTAACGTTTCTGGTAATCTTGCCAATAGTTGTAGGCACGAACCACATTTTTGTAGGCTAACCGCTTGAGACCATGTAGCACTATCTCACGGGCGATGGGACTATCAGGATGTTTAAATTTTTTGAGTTCGCGGGCGGGGTTTGTATACATCAGTCGCCAGCGTTTCGCCAGTTTTTGATCGGTTTTAGACAAACCTTTGGCGATAAAGCGAGCCAGTCCCAACTTCCGGTTTTGCATAACAAGGCGAATGCGTTCCCAGCGCAATTGATTGGTGATGATTTCATTGTCGTAGAGGTACTTAAACGCCGAATCACACTCGTCAGGCTGCGATTTTCCAACAACCCATAAATCTTTTGCCTCGTCCAATTGCCCTTTTATGTGACCTTGCGTGTGAAGATGGGCTTGGAGATAGTAGCACCGCAAGATGGTGTCTTCTTGCGGCGTGTAAGCTGCAATGAAAGTTTTCCAATCACGTTTTTTAGCCAGTTGTGATAGCCATGCTTCTCGCAACGGTTGCACAAAGGGACTGTCCTTGTATTGTTCCAAAAATGCGAGGAGAGTTTCGGCCTTCTCTGTCTCAAGGTGAGATTCGAGATAGAGGTAACGCAGATAATGGGCAATGGGATAGTCTTCAATCTGGGCTGACAATCGTTTAAAGGCCTTTAAATCCTCCTTTTCAAGGGCCCCAACAGCATCTTTAAAATGCCAGCGTTGTTGTAGCCAATATTTATTATTGGCCTGTGCGGTTGGCAAGCTACCTAATAGGAAGCTTATGCTCAAAATGTAAAAAATAGTTGTTCTCATCTTAATTCCTATACGGGGAGTACACGCATTGAAGGATTTTACGGATTTATTTTTTAAGACGGATGTGGCTCAATGTTTTCTTCAAAACCAATTAAAATGAACTAGAACCTCTTCACATTATCACCTTTTTCAAGATAACGAAGTATTGAAAAAATCGAGAATCGAGAATCGAGAATTTATCTTCATTGTTCGCTATTCCCAATTCCCAATTCCCAAAACATCAAGTTTTTCGCCGCGCCTGTGCCGCAGTGAGAATGCCGCGCAAAAGACTGACTTCTGAATCAAAGAGTTGTACTCGATTAAACAAACGATGTAAATGTCGCATTAATTGTCGCGGGTTTTGTGGATCTAAAACTTCAATATCAATCAATGTTTGTTCAAGGTGTTGATAAAATTGTGCTATGGCTTCAGCAGAGGCGGGCGCGGGGAGCGAAGAATTAACATTTTCCAGTTTTAATGCTTCATTGCTAATTCTTAATTCATACGCCAATATCTGTACAGCCGCAGCGACATTCAACGAGCTAAATGTTGGATTAGTGGGAATTTGTACCAAGTAATTACACAATTCTAATTCTTGGTTAGTGAGGCCATATTGTTCCCGTCCAAATACAATCGCTACTCTGCCCGCACATTCCGAGGCCTTTTCTGCACAAGCCTTTGGTGTTAATACTGGCCAAGCAATTGTGCGTTGCCGCGTACTTGTGCCGACGATTAGGTGGCAATCTTTTAAACTTTCTTCAAAAGTATCAAATACTTGGGCATTAACCAACACATCATCAGCACCCGTGGCTCGGGCAGTGGCTTCTGCGCTCGGGAAATGTTTGGGTTGCACTAGCCGTAACTGTGACAAACCCATAGTTTTCATAGCTCGTGCTGCTGCGCCGATGTTACCAGGGTGCGTAATACCGACTAATATGATTTGAACGTTGTCAAGCGAAAACATAGGTAAATGGTTAATAGTTAATGGTTAATTGTTAATGGTAAATGGTTAGGTAACTCCAAAAATTTAATATACCACCTATTAACCACAAGGATTGCTCCTACCGGCGGGCAATCCCTTGTGGTTGCTCCGACTGATATATTATTATTTAAGAGTTGCCTTATGACTCGATGCTCATTGTCAACTTAAGCCTTTAGCTTTAAAACCTCAAAAACGGAAACATCGAGTATTAACTTATTGTTTTTATTTAAATGTTTGGCTCTGTATAACAAATGAACATTAACCATTAACCTATTAACGAAGAGATATGTTACAAGACTTAAAATGAAAAAACAACCGGAAATAATAGAGTCTCTGCTTTGCAGGTATTAAAAATGCGTGAGCTACAAAAACTGAAAGTACAACGCATTGAAGGATTTGACGGATTTATACTGGAAGTACAACAGATTAACGGATTTGACGGATTTATTGATGGTTAAATGCCATGATTTGGTGGGACTGCATTGCTCAAGTTCACTCAAAAAAACGATTGCTTGCGCCCACTTGCCCACCAGACTCAAGGCTCATTAAAAAGTTTTTTATTGACTGAATTATATATTGGACATTATACCAATTTAATTTAAGTGCTTGATTTTATTAAATTCATTTATAAAAATGACAATGTCAAATAAATAAATGAGTTACGTTAAATCGGTATAAATTCTATTATTTATTAGATTTGTTGACATGGAAGATCATACTTGTGTAATAAATAGCCCACCGTGAAAGCCAGAGATGTTTTCAAACAGGGGACTATTACTCGATGTTCAAGTTTTTGATGCTCGGCAAGCTTTGCGGCAATCAATTTGTTTAGATATGCAACTCATTGATTTTTAATGAAATGAGTTTTTAGGCACAAAAATAATATTTATTTTGAAATCAACTGTTTACAAAAAATTTGATCATCGAGTATTATGAACTCACCTGTTGAGGCTTCTTTCTTGTCAAATAGGGTACAATTAAGTACATCAGAAATGCCAAATAGTGCCGGAATGAAAACGCCTTGCAATTAACTTGTGTGCCATTTTGAGCTTTGGTAGAAATAATTAACCCATTTATAAATACTTTATGGTGTTAAAATTTTTATTTCGGGAATTTTTCAGTTATTGCTTGATTATTAAAGATAAAAAACTAACTAAAATCTTTTGACAAAAAAATAGTGCTTAAAAAATCGTCAGTTTCAGTTAACCCGTCTGCTCAATTTGACAAAGTTTGACTACCTAAAATCAAGGACTATTGATATAGTTTTCCATAAAAGTTTTGTACCTTAGAAGGCAACGCTCTGCTGTTTGGCACAGCTTGTGGTGTTAAGTTGTTGATATACAAGTTATTTGCCAAATGCGTGCGAAATTGAAATTTCAGTATAAACAATAGGTTAGCCGTTAAGTCCGACAGACTCGGTGGTATCTATATATTGGACTTTGGACAAAATATCCTAAATACTTTTTATATATTTATAAATCAGTTATATTACCAATGTCGAAAAAATAAAACGGATTCGGTTTTAAAAGAAACCCAAGTCAATTCAATCGTTGTAAACGTATGGGTTTGAGAATTGACACTTTTTGAGATTTGGCGGGGGCGATTGACTTTTTGGGGCTCAATTTTCCAATTGGTTTGTTAGAATCACAATATAATAGTCAATTTGTCCAAAGTCCAATATATAAAACTCGATGTTCAAGTTTTTAGTTTTACGACAATAACTTCAATGCGATTGTATATAAAAAAGGATTTTTTTCTCACAATAATCAAACATTGAAGAGAATTTTCCATTATATCAGCTAAGTTATTATTGATAACTCACCATTCGCTTAATAATAAGCTAAAACCTTTAATTTAATATCGAAGTAAATCTTATGGGTAGACTTTATCAATGAAACCACCCACTTAGCCACCCAGTTCCCCAAATCGTGTTCTCTGGAAATATCCATTCTAAAAATGTGGCACGTCTTTGACAAATTGTTTATTTTCAACGAGATAAAAAATAAAGTGGTTATGATTTTATTGAGCGAATGAAGAGTGATAATAGAAATAGTCGGTGGTAATTAATCCTTTATTATTAATCCTTTATTATATACAATCTCTGTAGTTATTGCTTGGGTAGCGAGAAAACTTGAACCTCGAGTAAAAATGCTTAAAAAATCCAACAACTTTAAACCATAACTCAAAATTATTCGTTTTGTAAATCACAATACCTTCGTCAAAACGCTCACATTTGACATGCTGACTGATACTATCCCCAAAGCGACATCAAAGTGGAAATTAACGCATTGATTACTACAACGTTTTGGGTAAATTTATGGTTTTCCAATAGACTTTTATAAAATAAATTCAATTTGCTTAATAAAAAATCAATAAGTTACATTGAACTTTGACGAGGCTCTGATAGTATCAGTGATAGAAAAAAATAAGGACTATAACTATTGTGCGGATAAAGTTCATCATCCATACCAACCAATGTTGATATTTTTTGGCGATTCGATTTTCATTCACCTCGGAGATAATCATGCCAAACACACTGAAAACAAATCGCCTTTTTTTAGGCGCGTTATTGATGCTAAACCCTTCTCAAGTCGTCTTGGCTACTCAAGATTGCGAACATGCCACTGATTTACTTTTCCATGCCTACCATTTGCATCGTCAAGGTGGTGACGCTGCTCAACAAAAGTTATTATTTAACAATTCGTTACAACTTTGCCCTCACCAACCCGAAGTTCATAACACCTTAGCTTCTATTTTAAAGAAGCAAGGCAAGTATGCCGAAGCGATTCATCACTACAAAGAAGCACTTAAATTGCGCCCCAATTTTTCTGAGGCTTGGTATGGATTGGGGGAAACTTATTACAAACAAGAGCGGTTTCCCCTCAGCCTAGAAGCGCACTCACAAGCGTGCCAAACCTATAAGGATTCCAAGGCGCGAATAATAACGTTGTTGGGGGAGAAGTTTTATGCAGTCACTGGCAAAAGCAAGGTTATTGATAAAGAGAATTTACTGGTACTATACAGTATGGAACGTCGTCAAGCCCTCAATGAGAGGCTTTCTGATTGCAAATTGCGATTGCGTCGCGTAAGAAGAAAAACCAGTCGCGTCAGCAAAACAACAGAAGTGCAGCCGATAGTGCCGCCAATACACACTTTTACCAATCTTCGGTTTGACAGCGGCAAAACCGCCTTGCCGGCGGGTACAAAAAAGCAACTTGATGAAATCGCATACGCATTGCAACAAACTCATCCTTCGCAAATCATCAAGATACATAGGCACGCCGACGTACAACTCTTTTGGCATGCCAGCGTGGCTGAAAGTGACCGGCGCAATTTGCAATTGTCACGGGATCGCGCCGAAACCATTATCAACGCCTTAGTAGATCGGGGTATTCCAGAAACACGCCTGAAAATACACCGCCATAGTCATAAACAACCTCTTGTGCGGGGTATGTCACCGGATGCTTTGGCAACAAATCGGCGGGTAGATATTGAGGTGATGCCTGCTGTTACACAATCTGCGGACGATTAGCAAGGAGTATGGAAAAAAATGTGTGATGATTTCAAGTGGAGACTCTTAATCCATTTTGTTTTTGTGGTAATAATAAGTGGTTGTGGACAACAGAACCGCGACAAACAAACTCAAGACAGTGAAAATCAACGTCTGCACGTTGACTCTTTGCACTTACCTTTCATTCAACTTTATCTTGATAAAATTAACCAGCAAGGTGGTATTCATGGCCGTCCTGTCGAATTACTTATTTTTGATGAACAAAACCAACCGGCACTGGCTAGAGAAGTTGCACTAAAAATCATCAAACCAAACCAAGCACTTGCTGTTATTGGTCATTACATGAGTTCTACGTCTATCGCGGCCGCACCAAATTTTTATAAATTTTTCCCCAGGTTCCACCCTCATCGTTATACATAAGTCAAAATGTAGCCCACCTCGGGTTTTTGTTGCCCACCATATAAGGCGATTTCTGGGAAAAAATATACCATTTCCTTTCATCAATTTTGGACTCCAAGAAGTAAAGGAGTCCAAAATTTTGGAAATCGCGCCCTTGGTATATTCTTTTTTCGATCTCGCCTAAGTTTAATGGGCAGGCTACAAATATCATTAACAAAAACACACTTACCCACCCTACAAATATTATTTAAATAAAATGTTTAAAATTAAACTAAGCCTGTAAAGTTTCCAGTACAGACTCGTCTTCAAAACGGTACGTGAAACTTTAACCTCATACCGCTCCTCTCTATATAGTGTGGTTTTACCCATCTTTGCGTTCAAAATGCTT
>QNER01000087.1 GCA_003646175.1 Candidatus Parabeggiatoa sp. nov. 1 | reverse complement strand
GGAACCTTTTAATCTCTGGGGCGGTATTGTTGCAGCCTTTGCGACTATTCCGGCTAATTTGGCTGAAGTGAGTGATAGTTTACTTGATCCTTTGGGGCTAAACATTGGTGAAGTCAGCGATACGGCTGCCGCGGCTGAAGAACAAGATGTGAGTACGGGCACTTTCGGCGCAATGGTAGCGCGGTTTGACGGAAAAGTGGGTGCCTTTGCTTATCTGTTGTTTATTCTATTGTATTTCCCTTGCGCTGCGGCAATAGCTGCGATGTATCGGGAAACGACGATGGGTTGGACGCTATTCGTAGCCGCTTGGACAACCGGGCTGGCTTACCTGTTTGCAACCATTTTTTACCAATTGGCGACTTTCGCACTACATCCAATGACTTCTCTCATTTGGACAGGTGGGTTGTTGTTCTTCTTTGCGTTGACTGTCCTAATGTTCTATTTTTACGGAAACGATAAATCGCTGAAAGAACAGCCACTTGAGATTTGAGATTTGAGATAAAAACCTTCAAGGTTTTGGAAACCTTGAAGGTTTTGGAAACCTTGAAGGTTTTGCCCTATAAACTTAACCAGTTAGAAACCTTGAAGGTTTTATTTTAGAAACCTTGAAGGTTTTGCCCTTAACTCTATCAAACGCACAGAGAAAACAACTATGATTCTAACCGAACTTAAATCCTATCTTGTTGAAAAGAAAAGGGTAGCCTTAATAGACATGGCTCAGCACCAGATGCTATGAAGGGCATGTTAGGGCACTTTCTACGCAAGGGCAAAGTGCGCCTATTGGAAGGCGGTACTTGTACAAAAGGCTGTTGTAAGTGCGATCCTTCCAACTTGGAAATTTACGAGTGGGTGGGGCAAAGCTAATTTATCATGCGTGGAAAGATGTTTTTCGCCCAGAAGGTTTGGTAATGCCCCACAAATTCTCCAAAGTTATCCCACAAGACTTTTGAAATGTTTACCACTACCCTTTGGGGCACTATCTAAGGTTTTACGCTATAGATGTTCAGAAAAATAATTTCATTAAGGAACGTGCATAAATTAACTTAAAAAAAGTAAGGGTAACCACAAAGGATTACCCCTTTTAGACATCATATTATGTAGGGGCAATCCTTTATGGTTGCCCTAGTTGTATTATGCACGTTCCTAAACTCAATGTTCAAGTTTGAAACAAGAGTATATAACTGCAAGGATTACTTATAACAAAGGATAAGATTGTAACAATCTGTGAGTGAATGAACACCACCAGAAATCAAAACAATGCCAAATATCGCCCCAAGACTTTTCAAAAAATAGTTTCAGGTTTATTAAATTTATTTTTGACTATGATAGGTTTTGATTTAATCCCTGATGTTACGCACATTCATGAGAACGAAGTCACAGTGCAATAAAGCGGAAAGTTCCATACCATGATGATGTTTGGTGAAAGGGCAACCGCAAAGGGATTTTCCATACAATATATAATTAAATGTAGGGGCAATCCTTTCGAGGCTAAAGTTTTTGCTCGCAAAAACTTTAGCCTCGAATATGGTTGCCCCGATTGACTCTCGAGCGAGCGTTGTGCGTAACATGAGTTAATCCTTTATTATAAATAATCCTTGTAGTTATAGACAGATTTTGAAAAACACTTTAAATCGAGTTAAACTATCTGGGGCTTACTTTAGTGTTCGCCCAGTGTGTGAGATGATGTTTGGTGAAAGGGCAACCACAAAGGGGCAACCACAAAGGGACAACCACAAAGGGTGTTACCTCCATTTGATGTAGATGTGTAGCCACCCAATGTGTTTACTTAGTGTCGATGGGGCTTCGATTAGTAAAATGAGCGTCCATGCCCATTTTACCGTAGCGAACCGCTTTACTAATTAAATGGGGCTATGGCTGTCCGGTACCACGCACCGATCGAGGCGGAGGAATCGTTCCCCCATGACTTTACTACGGCTGGCATTTTCTGACGAAAATGCTAAAGCGGACAGAGACGAATCAAAATCCATGGCTCGCAGCGTTATTGCCCACCACTGATGGTGTGACATATTTTGGGGCCGGCAACAACGTTTGGTGGGCAACAAAAAGACGTTGCCCACCCTACGACTATAACAACTTTAGGACTTTAGCGACAACTACATTTTTTCAGGTTATCACGGATTTTGGGGTGAACTGTTTGAAGCGTTTTTAGATTGAGTCAGCCAGAAAAAACCACTCAAAATACGGTATCAAAACTCACGTAACCCTTTGAAATTATGACCGCCAAAAATCTGTTACAATCAGAGTTTCCCCTTTAGATGTACATGGTTGTACCGGGCACGAGCGGAAAATAGGAATTGTCAATAGTTGCTACAAAATTGGCGGGTCAATAACCGGATTGTAGTCTGCATTCGTTGCTTCACCACCAGTCGTGGCGAAAAAACCAACGGTAATCGTCTGGTTTTCGCTTTTCTCCAATGCTAAAACTTCAAGATCGGGTAGTCCTAAAAAAAATAGTGATATTAAATATTTAATTTAATTTATTTTTATTCTAAAGAGCCTCTTGCAAAACTCTTAAACGTTCCCCAGGTTTTACCTGGGGCTATTCAAATTCAACCCCTACAGGGTTGACCTATGTTTTTAAGGCTATTAACTTTTAAAAATCTCAACCCCAAAGGGGTTGAACGTAAATAAATAGGCTTTCAGGTAAAAGTTTTTCTAGAAAAACTTTTACCTGAAAAGGTGAAACCTGGGGAACGTTTAAGAGTTTTGCAAGAAGCTCTAAAAATAAAAAATATTGAAAATTGAGACACATTGATTATAAAGTTTTTTTTGTGGAAATTTTGCAGATCATAATTTATAAATTATTGTTTTATAAGATAAATTTTATATTGTTACGTTATGTTCATTAAATCTCAATCAGTTACATCAGACTTTGATGAGGCCCTAATTGAGTAAAATAGTGATTTGAATATGATAGAATACTTAAATAAATAATTTTTGATAACAAGAGGGGATATTAATGAATTGTCCTTCATTAAGTTCAAATCATGTTGTTAAAGACGGTAATATTCACAATGGTTAACGAAAATTTTCCTGCCGGGCATGCGGTAGGCAAATCGCCTTCTATCCGCAAAAACCAGCCGTTTCTCAGGAAACCAAAGATTTTATTGAAAAATTATCTCCTCATTCGCTTAATATAAGTTATTGAAAAATATGATAACTATATTATATTTTGATGAACTCCTCACCATTCGCTTAATAATTTCTTTAAATAATTTAGTCAAATCAACGTTGACTTATGTGATTTAAATTAAATCAACAAGTTAATTGTTTACGAATAAAATCAGTCAAATCACCGAAGTTTCTGGGGTAGTGCCCCACAAAGTAGCGGTCACAAATTATCCAAAGTTATCCCACAAGACTTTTGAAATTTTTACCACTACCCTTTGGGGTACTCCCTTTCTGGTATGTTATTCACACTAACTGATTGATTTTTCGTTTCTACGCAAAAGTTAGAGCGATGCTGTCAACTTTTGATGAATTTCATCAAAGGTTTGTGTCCTTGGGCGGGAGAGAACAATAGTTCCTTTCGGTTAGTTAACAGATTAATTTGTAACTTTTACTCGATGATCAAGTTTTTGATGGTCAGTCCAAAATATCACCTAGGGATAAATCCCCAGGCTAAAAGCGAAAAAATGCTAAAGCAGACTCAAACCCTTAAGAGTTAGTACCTTTTAGGATAATGGCACGCACGATAGAAATTTTGGGTGTTAGTCATCGTTTCGTCAATTGTAGGGTAGGCAACGTCTTTTTGTTGCCCACCTCGACGACTAACTTTTTGATGATTTTTTTTTGAAAAAAAGAGACGATACAGGAAACCCTACGAAATTATAACTGACTGTTTTTTAATCGCGTTTTCAAAATAAATAAATTTCCGTATATCGTGCTTTAATCAATAAAAACGAGGCAGGGCTACGTCAAAGTTGAAATTAACACATCGAAAAGGGCTTACGCTGCGGATTGCCCCTACCATAGAAAATGGGCATGTAGGGGCAATCCTTTATGGTTGCCCCAACATTTTTGAAGGGTGCCCATTAATTACTAAAGACTTTTTTCTAAAATGTTGTCCGCATAGCGACACTCATTTGCAATTAATTGTTTTTTAATATACTTTTATGAAAGAATCCCAATTTGCTTATGTGAAATCAATAAGTTACATTGAACTTTGACGAGGCATGAAAAACGAGGATTTACGCATTGACAACTCACCTAAAAATAGGTTAAATAAATTCGGGTTTCATTGATTTTATCTTTGCAAATAAAGAGCCAAGCCATGCACCCATACCTATGCTATAAACTTGACTCAAAATGTGACAAAAATAACTTTATCATATCAATGATCTTCTTGCAAAAACAATGTTTTATATATTGTTATTCAAATTCAACCCCTACAGGGTTGCCCCAGGTTTTCTTAAGTAGCCCCAGGCGAAACCTGGGGAACTTTTAAAGATATCAACCCCGAAGGGGTTGAACGTGAATAGCCCCAGGCGAAACCTGGGGAACATTTTTCAGGCAAAAGTTTTTCTGAGAAAAACTTTTGCCTGAAAAAGAGTTTTGATCGATGCTCAATGTAAAATAAAAAATTTGACGATTTCGTCAAATTCAGTGGCACATTTTTAGAGTGAACCTACCACGAAAGGCAACTATCTGTTTACATCGATTTCAGGCTTTTCGGCAGACTGACATCATCCTCAATTTTGTATAACCTATTTTTATCGCACCTATAATGCGTAAGTCCTATAGTATTCCTAGAGCCTCTTGCAAAACCCCAGGTTGACACCTGGGGCTATTCAAATTTTCAGGCTAAAGTTTTTCTCCGAAAAACTTTAGCCTGAAAACCCCTACGGGGTTGAGATTTTTAAAAGGGCTAATAGCCCCAGGTAAAACTTGGGGAAAATTTAAGAGTTTTGCAAGAGCCTGAGCTTTTGCACACTGTGCGATTAAAACTTTGAGGACATATACCGCCTTAACCTCATCAATTTTGGCATGGTGCAATCTAAACGCACAAAACCATCTTATGTCAAACGCACATAAAGTAGACAATTTTTAATCGCACAGTTCAAACTTTTTTTGTTCATATTCTTATGGGGGCAATCTAATAGGTATTGAAAAAAGCCAAAATAAGACCACTAAATCTGATAACCGATAACTGATTTTTGGGAAATTATCATGATAGAAATTAAAGATCAAAACTACAATATTCGCTACGACACCACAACAGCTACCCTCTTTTGCATTGGTACGTTGCGCTTGATTGGTGTGAATGCGTATACACCTTTTTTAGAGTTACTCGATCAAGTGGTGGAACTAGAACAACCGAGGATTACCGTTAACCTGCGGCAGTTGAAATCTATCAACAGTTCGGGTATAACAACGTTTGCGAAGTTTGTCATCAAGGTTAGCCAGAAAGAGACTATCCAGATGGTCATTCAAGGCTCTAAGCAAATTGCTTGGCAAGGAAAATCATTAATTAATCTGGGGCGACTAATGCCTCGTTTGGAACTAGAATGGGAATAGATCATTTGAAATGCACATTCAACCGTCTATTGTAAGTTCAAAGCTAAAATGCCGGCACCCGGACGCAATGCCTCAAACCGCCGAGATAATATGTCTACGCCAAGAACTAGAAAAACGGAAACAAGAAAAAGCGGACCTAGAACGGTTGTTATACATTGCTAACCAGCATGCCGATTTTATTGACGCGAGGATGCAAATTCAGACTGATGCTTTACATGAAAGCAAAAACAAATTGCGTAAAGCCAAAGAACAAGCAGAAATGGCTAACCGAGCTAAGAGTGCCTTTCTTGCTAATATGAGCCATGAATTACGTAGCCCCCTCAATGGTATTTTGGGTTACGCCCAAATTTTACAGCGCGATCCCGCATTGGTTGATAAACTAAAAAATGGGGTATCAATTATTCATCAAAGCGGTGATTACTTGTTGACGCTTATTAACGATATTTTGGATTTATCCAAAATTGAGGCCGGTAAATTAGAATGGGTTAAGGCCTATTTTTATCTACCCACCTTTCTTCAAGGGATTGTCGATTTATTTCGTTTACGAGCAGAAGCACAAGAAATTGTTTTTAATTATGAATCCCTTTCGCCATTACCATCTGGCATCCATGGTGATGAAAAAAGACTGCGGCAAATTCTGCTCAATTTATTGAGTAATGCCGTGAAATTTACTCAACATGGTCACATCATGTTAACGGTAGGTTATCAATCAGAACAGACATCTAACTCCTTCCAAGAAGGGAAACTGTATTTTCAGGTAAAAGACTCTGGGATTGGTATTGCTAAAAAGGATAGCGAACAAATTTTTGAGCCTTTTCGACAAGTTGGTACACAAAACCAAATAATAGAAGGCACCGGCTTAGGCTTACCCATCGCCCAAAAATTAGTGGAAATGATGGGGGGGGAATTAAAAGTAAAAAGCGAGTTAGGTCAAGGTAGCACCTTTGAGTTTGAAATCAAGGTACAAGCGAGCACCGACTTAGGTATCCCCCCAATGACTCAGTCCCCAACAATTATTGGTTTTAATAAAAAATCAAATTGCAAATCGGGAATAACGAATCAGGAAAATTTTCGGATTTTAGTAGTGGATGATATGTGGCAAAATCGTTCATTTCTAGTTGACTTATTGGAGCCGTTAGGGTTTAACGTATTGGAGGCTCAAAATGGGCAAGAAGCCCTGACTAAAGTCTATGAATATTCCCCCGATATAGTTTTAATGGATATGGTGATGTCCACGATGGATGGTTTTGAGTGTAGTCGCCAAATACGTCAAGATCCTCAATTAAAAGAGATGGTTATCATTGCAGTGTCAGCCAGTGTGTTTGCCCACCATCAGCAAGCGTGCTTTGAAGTTGGCTGTCAGATGTTTTTGCCTAAACCGATTGAGATTGAGCAACTGTTGCAAGGGTTAGCCACTTATTTACCGTTAGAATGGATTTACGAGGAGCCTGCAACACTGAACGAGCCTAGCAAGATTGAATTTTCGCCCAAAGGACCCAAAAAAGAACAACTCCATGCCTTATGGAAACTGGTTATGAAAGGCGATAGGCAAGGCATTAAGGATTGTGCTAATCAATTAAAGCAACTTGATGCCCAGTTACACCCCTTTGCTGAACACCTTTACCATTTAGCGGAAAACTTTCAAATACAAAAACTTGAAGAATTTGTGAGACAGTATCTTTGACCGTTATCAGTTATTGCTCTCCTGAGCTATTGGTGTTTTCTTTAATTGAATAATTCGAGTACTGATAGAAATCAAGCCCCAACCCACCTTGTGCCAAAGCTAAGGGTTTCCCGTTTCCAAAAAGGTGCTTTATGTTTTAGTTCTTCAATCAGAAAGCTAACCGTAGCTAAAGCGGGGGCCCGATGCTCGGCCCAAGCGGCAACCAACACAATTGTTTCCGCCGGCTGTATATCACCGACTCGGTGAATAATTAATGTATCAAGGATATCCCAACGTTGCTTAGCAGTTTCACTAATTTCAAACAAATACTCTTCTGTCATGCCAGGATAGTGTTCTAAAAACATCGCTTGCACGGTATCGCCTTCGTTATAATCGCGCATAGTGCCGGTGAAAGTGGCAAGTGCCCCCCATTGGCGAATCTTAATCTTAAGCGTTTCTTCGTAAGCCTGCAAGCGTGCATAAGGATTGAACTCGTTTGGTGTAACCTCAATTGTCATTTCAGCCTCCAGTGACGGGCGGAAAAAAGGCAACTTCGTCGCCATCTTGCACTAAAGTGTTTTTGTCTACATATTTCCTGTTCACCGCGATGAGCATATAATCAGGTAAAAGGGCATTATTAGAAGCTTGTGCCCACACAGTAACAATCTCCATCGGTTTGTGGGTTTCAATATTGATTTCACTTTTGCCAATTTCTTCACGCAAACTGGCAAAAAATTTCACAGCGATGGTCATAGTGATCCTTTTCTATCAGTTATCAGTTTTGGGGAATAGTTCATTAACCCGAATATTTCACAAACTGCTGGAAATATAATAGGTTGATTTATCAAGACTCTATTAAAAACAACCTTTAGTAAAATAAGTTATTCGCCGATGGCTTTAATAACCATAGCCTTAAATATGATTTCGGGAGTTTAGACACTGGGGTCGTTTCGTTGTAACGCTTCAAGGCAAAGGACAACCTTAAAGGATTGCTCTTTTAATGATAATCGATATTGTAGGGGCAATCCTTTATGGTTGCCCAGAAGGTGAATCAATCCCATTCAACAACCCCAGTGCCATATAACGAAATGTAGGGACAATCCTTTCAAGGCAAAAGTTTTTCAGATAAATAACAGTTAAAAATCGTAAAGCGTTTTTTCAAGCTTTACGGTTTTGTCCTAAATATTTTTCTGAACGTCTATAGAAAAACTTTTGCCTCGAATATGGTTGCCCCGATTGACAAGTCATTTTGCGTTGTGCGTCATAGAGTTTTTAAATGAAATGCAAAGGCCGTTGTTTGCTATTCGCGACTTGAGATTGTTCATGGCCGTTAAATAGAAATGCGAAAGCCGTTGTTTGTTATTCGCGATTTGAGATTGCGTATGGCCGTTAAATGAAATGTGAAGGCCATTGTTTGGTATTCGCGATTTGAGATTATTGATGGCCGTTAAATGAAAAGGTAACCGATTGCCCCTACAATATATCACTAAATATAGGGAGAATCCTTTATGGTTGCCCCGATTGACTCTCGAACGAGCGTTGTGCGTAACATGAGTTAATTAAAATAAAAATTAAAATCTGTCATTTACAATAATCCCGAACACCATCGGTGCCGAAAATAAATAATTTTTTGGAGTTTGTCCCATATTTTCAGTTCCCAATTCTCAATCGCGCTTAAAATTTATGGACCTAAAAACTTTAGGCACGATCCCAATCTATAGACATTCAGAAAAACACCCAGGGCAAAACCGCAAAGCGTTTCCAAAACGCGGTTTCTAACTAAAATTATTTATCTATCTGAAAAACTATAATTTCCCCAATAAAAAATGGCTAAAACAGAAGAACAACCAGTCAATAGAACCACACTTACCAATAAAATGGCCATTGGTTGCACACTGATAATAGTGATTTTTTTTATTGCGATTCACATCATTGTGAATTTTTTTTTGATACCTCTGGCAGAAAATACGTTTGACTTACTGTGGCCGGCTATACTGAACACAGTTATAGTTGCCCATAAAAATGCCCCGTTAGAACCTCAACTTTTATCCAATCTGAGTGTAAAACTCCCCATCAAAACCTCGCCATCTATTTGAACATTTAACGCCTCCCACTCTTCCTCACGGCTTTCTCATAAAAATTATTAATGCGAATTAAGGGTTGAACAAGTCATTGAAAAATAACGTTATTGAAATTAACGATTTGGCGCGTATCTACCAATTGATTTTTTAACGTCTGGTTTTTATTAGAAGCGGAAGTTTTAACTCTTAATTCGCATTATTAATGAATATTCAATCTGTTACAAACAGCTCTGAAAAAATAAGGAGGTATAATCCTGCTAACTCTCTCAATAATTCGTAAGCTTTCGTCTATTTATAAGGCCGCTTGTAACATATTGAAATGAAAAATCATTTTTTTATGAGAAAGCCGCGCCACTCTTCCTGTTTCTTTTGACTAAATGCTTACGAGTTTGCCTCTTCAATAGCGATTTGTACTGCATAATCGCAACTTTTTTGTGGACAGATTTTCTCGGTTCCGCGCTTTTTAGTCGTTTTCAGCATTAAAATTGGCCAATCGCATGTTGGGCATTTTTCCGTTACCGGTTCATAAGAAATGGCATATTTACAAGCCGGATAGGCTGAACACGAATAGAAAAAGGTACCATAACGGGATTTTCTCTTAGCAAGCGTACCCTTGCCACAGGTTGGACAGCTAATACCAGTATCAACGGGTTTTTCTAACGGCTCTGTGTGTTTGCATTTGGGATAAGCACTACAGCCAATAAATTTATTATGGCCTTGCTTAATGTGCAGTGGTGATCCACACAACGGACAAGAGCGATCCTCTACCACTTTGGGTTCCACAGCGGGTGTTGGTTCACCGGCTTCATCATTATTATCAAGACGACGGGTGTAATTGCACTTTGGATAACCAGAGCAACCTATAAAATGTCCCCGTTTGCCAAGACGTTTGTTGAGGGGTTTACCACAATCAGGGCACGCTTCGTCTAACAATTCTTGAGTAAAATCTTTACGCTGCACAGATTGCATCTTTTCATCAACTAACTGTTTGAATTTATCCCAAAATCTGTGCATTAAGGGTACCCAATCCTGTTCACCGCGAGAGATGGCATCCAATTGATCTTCTAATTTAGCCGTGAAATCGTAGTCAATATAAAGGCTAAAATGCTCAGTGAGCAACTTATTGACGGTGCGCCCAATATCAGTGGGGATAAACCGTTTTTTCTCCAGCTTGACATATTCACGTTGCTGAAGTGTGGAAATAATATTGGCATAAGTGGAAGGCCGTCCTATGCCAAATTCTTCTAAGTTTTTCACCAAGCTGGCTTCTGAAAAACGCGGGGAGGGTTCGGTAAAATGTTGCTCGGCGCGAATATCTTTGAGATTGACCTGATCCCCCACTGCCAATGGTGGCAGCATTTTGCCATCGTCATCACCTGCTTTTTTGTCGTCTACCCCTTCTTGATAGACAACCATAAAACCGGGAATCACAACAGTAGAGCCAGTCGCCCGGAAATTATTACCGGAGCCGCACGCTAAATCAACCGCCACCGTGTCTAGCTTGGCATCAATCATTTGACAAGCGATGGTGCGTTTCCAAATGAGGGTGTAGAGTTTAAGTTGCTCTTTGGTTAAATAATTTGCCAGGCCATCAGGATAATGTTTAGCGGAAGTGGGACGTATCGCCTCGTGCGCTTCCTGAGCATTTTTAGATTTGGTTTTATACTGGCGCAGTTGTTTAGGCAGATTCTCTGTGCCATAGAGCGTGCCAATCACTTCACGGATTTCCTCTATGGCTTCACTCGCTAGATTCACGGAATCTGTTCGCATATAGGTAATCAATCCCACCGCGCCGCTACCGGTGTCCATGCCTTCATAGAGTTTTTGGGCAACTTGCATGGTCTGTTTGGCGGTAAAACCTAATTTACGCGCAGCTTCTTGTTGCAGTGTTGATGTTATGAATGGGGCGGAGGGTTGACGTTTGCGTTGTTTTTTCTCAACCTTAGCTACCTGTACTTCGCCATTAGCAAGGTTAAGCAATGTCGTCTTGGTATGAGTGGCTTGTTCTTCATTGTTGATGCTAAATTGCGTTAGTTTTTTGGCTTCAAAGAAATTCAGCTTGGCGATGAAAGATTGCCGCCCTTTTTTGCAATCTGCTTCAACTGTCCAATATTCACGCGGTTTAAAATTTTCAATTTCTTGTTCGCGTTCAACAATTAAACGCAATGCCGGGCTTTGCACCCGCCCAGCAGATAGCCCCCCCCTAATTTTTCTCCACAACAGCGGTGACAGAGTAAAACCAACTAGATAATCCAGTGCCAACCGGGCTTTTTGGGCATTAACCAAATCCGTTAACAAAGAACGTGGGTTAGCAACGGCGTTAGTGATAGCGTGTTGCGTAATTTCGTGAAACTCCACGCGGTACACAGGTTTGTTTTGCAACAATTGCTGATCTTTAAGGATTTCAGACAAATGCCAAGAAATCGCTTCACCTTCACGATCTGGATCAGTGGCGAGATACAAGGCTTCGGCAGACTGCATCGCTTTGCTAATCGCATCAACATATTTGGCATTTCTGGCGATGAGTTGATAGTCCATAGCAAAATCTTTGGCGGGATCAACAGCCCCAGTTTTGCGCGGTAATTCACGTACATGACCGAAAGAAGCCAAAACCACAAAATCTTTACCTAAGTATTTTTGAATAGTTTTGGCTTTAGCGGGAGATTCGACGATGACTAATTTACTCACGGTAGTTTATTTCCTCATTTTTGGAATTGGAAATTGGGAATTGGGCATTGGAAACCGGTGAAAAACTTTAAACATAATTCATCAAAAAGGTTTTTTCCATTAGCAATAAGTTTATCTTTGTCACATTTATTACGCACTTGACTTGGATGAAATCGACTATCATTCCTTAACCATTGATTCATTAAAATGACTTATCTATTCCCATTACCCATTACCCTTCGCTCCTAACTCTCGACTCACAAGTTTTTTCTAAAACCAAACTACAAGGATTGTATATAAAAAAGGATTTAAAAAACCTATAACTTCAATGCGATTGTATATAAAAAAGGATTTAAAAAAACCTATACTTTATAAGTATCTATTTGGGAAAATTCAACAACATAATCGATGCGGATTTAAACAGGGCAGCGAACGATCCAATCCTTTTTTATATACAATCCTTGTAGTTAACGGTTTAAATCCCTTCATATACAAACAACCGCATGAAGTTATTATTGTCAGACTAAAAACTTGCGAGTCGAGTAACTGTCAACTACTTGGGTGCCGCAAACAGATATTTGTATACTTACCACAATCATAAATATGGGCTTTTTTTGATTTGACGAGCATAAGATAATTTTCCGAATTTTCATTATAAATTATAGGAATGTGCCTGAAATTTAATGTTTCGGGAATTCCTTTGTTCGGACTCCTGACAGACTTTTGGAAAATAGGCAATTGAGATTACCTTTATAATCAATTAATTAAACTACCCTCTCTCAAAACAGTGGCTCGACGCACCCGATGGTACCAAAGAGTTAAAAGGCGAATTGGTTTGGAAATGTCCATTTTTTTAATGACTAATTTCATAGACTTAGGAAAATAATCACCAAAGAGTGTCAGGACTAATACAATGCCATTAAGTTAAGCTGCCCAAGTACAACGGATACGCGAAATAAACTGATTTCAGGAATTAATAAATTTGGTAAAATTATGATTTTTTTAGTTTTTTTTATCAGTTTATTTCGAGTATCCGTTGTACTACTTTGATCAAATCAGTTAGCTATTCGTTACGATATGACATTGCAGGGCTAATGGCACGCACGATAGAAATTACACCTCAATAATTATGCGAATTAAGGGTTGAACAAGTCATTGAAAAATAAGAACATTAATAATTAACCATTTGGTGTGTATCTGCCAATTGATTTTTTAACCTATTGTTTTTATTAGATACGGAAGT
Source organism: Candidatus Parabeggiatoa sp. nov. 1 (assembly GCA_003646175.1). GTDB lineage: Bacteria > Pseudomonadota > Gammaproteobacteria > Beggiatoales > Beggiatoaceae > Parabeggiatoa. The sequence goes on along the minus strand of QNER01000087.1, from coordinate 1,041 downwards.
TTTAACTCTTAATTCGCATTAATTGTCTTTTCGAGGTTCAAGTTTTTCTAGCAAACTTGAACCTCGAAATCAGAATTTTCAGAATTCTAGAATTAACAGAATAAACGCGATGCGAAACGTTTATTTCTAACCCATTGATTTTTAGAGTAGGGTGGATATCGCAGCGCGTGTTCCATAAAAATTTAATACTGAAAATTCAATCACTTAAAAAAATTGAGCCTCGCGTGAATTGAATAAATAAAAGCTTCTCCCGAATTCTGAAAATTCTTAAATTCTGTTTTCTAGGCTAAAGTTTTTTTTGCACAAAAAACTTTAGCCTATAATTCTGATTCAGACAAAAAAAGCCTATCGTGCGTGCCATTAGTGTCAGGGCTCCGTCGTAAGGAACGAAACAACGTAAGAATAAGTTATTTCGTGTAAAATTGTAGCCTTTGCATTCAGCAATCACCACTACTTTTCATTTGTCACCCCAATTCCAACTTCCCAATTTTTTTGCAAACGTTTTTGCACACAAAAACGGATTTTGAGAACCCAATTCCCAATTTATCTTCTTTCACCGGTTACCTCATTTTCGCGCATAGAGCCCACCCGGTTGGGTGACGACCAGTAATTGCAGCTCAAGTATTAACAGCATGGATGAAACGTCGCCGGCCGTCAATCCACTTTGTTCAACTAAATTGTCAATCGAGCAGGGACCAACCTTCAAATAATCCAATAAACGCTGATAATCACTGTTCAAGTCGCTCTCGCTTGTAAGAATATGATTTTCCTGATTTTTTTCATTAGTTTCGCCTTTAGGCAGTGACTTTCTCGCTAAATCGTCGCTTCCATTTTTCTGATTTTCATTCAGTTCAAAGCGAGAAGGTGACTTTCCTGCTAAAGCGTTGATTCCATTTTTCTGGTTTTCAGGCGTTTTGCCGTGAGAAGGTAGCTTTCCTGCTAAAACGTCGCTTCCATTTTTCTGATTTTCATTCGGCTCAAAGCGAAAAGGTGATTTTCCTGCTAAAGCGTTGATTCCATTTTTCTGGTTTTCAGGCGTTT
>QNER01000086.1 GCA_003646175.1 Candidatus Parabeggiatoa sp. nov. 1 | reverse complement strand
TTCCTTAATCATAATAGGATTAAATTTAGTTTCAAGCCACTCAATCATTTGTATAACCCTTATATGTGTTTTCTATGTACAGGACAAAAAAGTGTTCAAGCCGTGATGCTATCGCTTTTTTTTGGCGATAGTATCACTAAAACAATAGCACTGATTATTGCATCGATATTTTTTACTCAATTATTTTGAACCGCAAAAGTGATACTATCGCCAAAAAAGCGATAGCATCACGAAATACTGTAAAATCAAACAATTATAATTTTTATCCTGTACATAGATGTGTTTCATCATTCGTTTCAGGCGAACCTTGCACGATTACCTAATTAATTCCTATCCTCGCTAGTCACGGCCATAAACACATCTTCCAGATGATCTCGCCGCCGATAAAATTGGCGCAAGCGAATACCCGCACCAATCATGCTAGCGATGGTTTCTTCCACCGCTTCTACCTCTTCATTAAGACGCAAATGCAATAAACTGTATTCACCCGTCACCGCAAGAACTGACGGCCTTTCCAGTAAAAACTTGCGTGCGTCAGTGTCTGATGTTGCTAATTCTAGCGCATACGGCGTTCCTTGCACTTCACTATTGCTCAACGTATCCACCGCATCCACTGAGCCAGCATAACGAATCTTGCCATTATCTATAATCACAATCTGTTCTACCAAATCGGCCAATTCCGACAGAATATGAGAACTGATAAAAATGACTTTGCCTTGTTGGGCCAGCATTTTGAGCAATTCCCGCAACTCCCGACGCGCTCGCGGATCAAGTCCCGCGGCCGGCTCATCCAGAATCAAGACAGACGGATCCGATAACAAAGCCCGCGCCAAACTCAGACGCTGTTTCTGCCCCTTGGAAAGTCCTTCCACCGGCCGTTGTAGCAACGGTGTGAGATCAGTAAAATCGCCGATTTCCAGAATCCGGTGTTGACGCTTATGGCCGACAAGACGATAAGCACGGGCGAAAAAATCCAAGTATTCGGCCACGATCATATCCGGATAAGTGCCATAATAATCAGGCATATAACCAATTTCCCGACGTACTTCATTGGGTTTTCTGATAACATCATACCCATTGATAAATGCTTGCCCCGAGGTCGGATGTTCCAACGTCGCGAGTATTCGCATCGTCGTCGTTTTGCCCGCGCCGTTGGCGCCGATAAAACCACATAAGGCACTTTCAGAGACGGAAAAAGAAATACCGTCAAGTGCGTTAACATTACCAAACTGTTTCTGGAGTTCTTGAACTTCAATCATAGTTTTTAGGAAAGGAGTGCAAGGTTAACTTGCACGTTTGCTTAATAGACACCCACAACCAAATGTTGTCCTCTACCAATCTCACGAAATTCGGAAAACAGAAAACGTTCTTCGTCTGCCGATTGGAATTTCCCTATAAAATAACGTGTACCAAGTTCACCCCTTCGCAAGCGATTAAATAGAGTTGTCCCTTCAGTCATAAGCTGACTGGAAAAAGACAATGATAGGCTTGGGGTTGGTGCTTCCACCGGCTGAGCAATAGCAGCTTCGCCACGATCAATAGCACCAAAGGAATAATAATGACCATCCTGCCAAACCCGCAAAGCATTTAACGCACCATGCAAATGATTTTCCACCCGCAAACTGTTTTCCTCAGAGGTGAACACCAAACGTCCTTGCGTGCGAGACAGATTGCGTGTGCCGATAAGACGACGCTGGCGTACTGGGATAATGCCTTCCAGTGTCTCCCAAGCCGTGTCAACTTTCATGGTGTAGTTCCAAACCCGGCGGGGATCGGTTCTCAATGGAAACAACAGGACACTACCACCGGTGGGTATCCTGATAGTACTGTCGTACTGAGTGGGTACAAACACTGCCACTTGTTCCATCGTGATTTGAGTATCTGTGCGTAAATCCAAACAACGCAGAGAACTGGCTATACCTTTGGGCGCTACACCATCAGCTAGAAAGGTGGCAACTAACATGCTACCGCTAAATACGCCCGCAGCAACCATAACAAATATAAGATAGCTAAACGGGCGACCTTTTTTCTTAACCAGATATATCCAACCCAACGGCCCAATCAGGAGTGCAAAACCGAGGAGTATCAGAAACAAAGTCCAACGGGGAACTTGTCCTATGTCTGGAAGTACTTGCTGAAGAAAGTCAGTCGTTTTTTGTGAAATGGTTTGATGTTCATTGACAGAGGGTGGCTGAATCCCAATTTGCTGGAGAAAATCGGTATCAATGTTAGCCAGTAAGCTGTTTGGGATCACAGCAATATGACCCAAACCCACTGGCATAAATTTGCTCCAAACATGCGGCGCTTCCTTGATATGTTTTTGACTGGGGAGGAAATCTTTCAACGCGCCTACTTCAAAATCAACAAAAGCATTGGCAAAGGGCAACGGTTTCCAAAGCGGTTCAAGATCGTCGGTGGGCTTATTGGCCGTGGTGACCAAGAGTATGCCGCCCATAGTGACCCAATCAATGAGGGTTTGTTTCCAAGGATGATTGGATAAGAAATAATCATACTCCACCACAATCGCGGTTACCCCAGTCAGCCCGCGCCAATGATCCGGCATTTTATCGGCAGTGTCTATGCGACCCATGTCATTCCAAGCCCCTAAGACATTGATTGGAACCGAAAACGAGCCGAGCCGAGCCAATATATAATGAGGCCGATTAACTGATGAAGAGAAACCGCCGCTCACGCCCAAATGCCATGGCGGTGAGCGGATACCAGTCACCTTATCGGTAAACACCACTTGAAAAGAAGGATTAGTGAAGTGTGGCAAATAGACAAACAAACGCCGCGTTTCACCAGCAGGCACGGAAATTTCTCGGCTAGTATTAAAGTCACCTGAGAGTTGCATCCGTAACTGGCGTTGTGCGCCTTGATTACGGAAGAAAAAACCCAGCGTTAAGTGATCATCAAGGCTATTATAATTATAAGGATAGCCACGGATAATTTCTATAGACAAGCTACGATCAAAGCTGAAACGATCCATCACGTTTATAGAACCGGTGACAATGGGTGCCCATATCAGACACAAGCCGAGTAAAATTCTTCGCAAAAAAATCATTACGTAACTCCACATAAATCTATCAACAATAACTACAAGGATTGCATATAAAAAGGGATTAAAACCTATATTCGCTCGAACATCAAGTGAAATTTTCCAGAAAGGTAATAACGACAAGGATTATTTATGAATAAGTATAAAGCCTAATGGCGCGTTTTAGAGAAATTTCGACTATGCCCAAACAGGTTTCAATTGGGGTGTGCCTTAATGGCACGCACGATAGAAATTGTGCCAGCCAGCCAGGGGCGTTGCCCCAGGCTTTAATAATACGCACCTTCGGTGCTAAGTTTTTTCACTTTCATGCTCTTGTTTATGTAGGGTGAATAAAACGAGAACGTTTGGCAAGCCCAAGCTAAAGCTTGGACTCCTGCCAACCTATCGATATGAACAACTTGTTCATTGAGTATTTAGAAATTTTTGTGCCAAAAATCCTTTTCTAAGCAAATCCTTTATTATATACAATCCTTGTAGTTTATCATTATCTACCTATCTATATTCAACTGTGCAATACTTCTTTTTCGATATCCACCAGCAACTTGTCAATCAATTGAGGCGCAGTAATCCCATCGAATTTTGCCGTATAGTTCAAAATCAAACGATGCCCAAGCACATGAGGCGCAGCCTGTGCGACATCTTCAAAGCCTACCCCAGAGCGTTCATCCAAAAAGGCCAGGGCGCGGGCAACGCGAGTCAACCAAATCGCACCGCGAGGCGATACGCTATAGCGGATGTGCGGCTTCAGTGTTGCATTGCATTCACTGCTTTGTGGATCAGTCTGGGCAACCAAACGAGCAATAAAAATCGCGATAGCCTCCGGTAAAAATATTTCATCCACTTGTCGCTGACATTCTAACAAAGTTTGTCGAGACATAATAATTTGCGGGGGCGGTGGATTGCCGTCATTGCGTTCACGAATCATCCGCAGCAAAGCCTCTTCACCGGTTGACGCGACATTAATTTTCACCGCAAAACGATCCAATTGAGCTTCGGGTAATGGATTAGTGCCCTCCATTTCAATCGGATTTTGCGTCGCGATCACAAAAAAAGGCGATTCCAGTTGCCGAGATTCGCCCATCAAAGTGACAGCTTGTTCACTCATTGCCTCTAATAAAGCCGCCTGCGTTTTGGGTGAAGCCCGGTTAATTTCATCCGCAAGCAGAAAATGGGTAAAAACGGGGCCCGGCATAAAGCGCATCCGTCGTCCCTCAGCCGTATCCTCCATAATATAAGTCCCAGTAATATCAGCGGGTAACAAATCCGGGGTGAACTGAATACGTTTGTAATCCAAACTTGTCATAGCCGCGAGCGACTTGGACAGCACCGTTTTCCCCAACCCCGGCACGCCCTCTAACAACACATGTCCCCCTGCCAGAAATGACGCGACAAGCATCCGGATTAAGTCGGGCTTACCATAGATAATCTCGTTTAACGCATTATAAAGCGTTTGTGCTTCCGACGACATCGGCACGCTATCTGGTAACTGTTGATTGTTCATTGGTAATTGATTGATTTTGTTGGAGTGCAAGGTTAACTTGCACTGCAATTCGCTAAAAGTTGTGAAGGCTTAGTTGATCCTTTCTGATATACAATTCTTGCAGTTATTATCCGTTTATTCCGTCAATCGGCTGTACTTAGGGTTTGGCTAAAAAATGTCTCCCATTCGACTTGCAACGGTTCGTGTTGCTTTAGGCAACCCTATCACTTTTTGGATGATTGAGTCTCCCTATAATTATTAGTTCGTGCAAGTTAACCTGGAACGAAGCTTAACCTTTCAAACTTTTCTGGGGTTCTCTATTTCCTTAGAGAGGCCTTTATTCCTAGTCATACACACCAGCGTCTCGTATGTTCCTTTCGACGCTGGCGCGTGGAAACCAGAAATTCGCCATTTATTTAATTCGTTGTACTTGCACTGTTGTATTTACACACCACCACTATGCACTAATTCATAGTAGCGTTTTTCCAATTCGTTTTTATGTTCCAACTCCTCTTGGGCGAGATAGCGAAACAAGTCCTGAATCGGACCTGGTGGCGTTTCTTTGGCGAGGCTGGCGTATTGCTCCATCGCCGCTTGCTCCCGCCCCATTGCGTATTGCAAAATGGCTTGATCATCTAGCAAATCGTTTAATTGGGGTGTTTGGATATAAGCAGAAAAGCGGTGATCACTGGGTGGTGTCTTGATCCATTCCTGCATTTGTTCTGGCACATGCGGATCTTCATTTAAGTTTTGGAATAACTCAAAGTGACGCTTTTCCTCGTCAGCCAGTTCTTGCACAAAGGGGCGCAGGTTTTTGCTGACTTTATCCTTGAGCATAGTATAAAAATCAAAGGCTGCTTGCTCAAAAGCAGTAGCGGTTTCTAAAATTCCGCAGATTGTCGTTTTTCCTTTGAGTGTTTGGTAACCATAGCCTTCATGTACTGGTTTTTGTTCTGTACTCATAATGTGTTGTCCTGACAAAAATACGAACTCGTGCAAGGTTCGCCTTGCACTCCTAGCGATATGTGCTCAAGTATTGATGGATACTATTCGCTACCCGATGTCCAGCTGCAATGGCATGGATCACATCCGGGCCTTGTACAACATCCCCAGCAGCCCATAGCCAAGTTTCTGAGCAGCGCCCTTCTGTGTTGATGATAGGACGGCCTCGCCTATCCCATTCTAACCGTTCCATCAATTCATCGCCTAAGAATTCTAGCTGCGGGGCTTGGCCGATGGCTTCGACGACCATATCAGCGCCATGGAATATCTCATCGTTTTCGTCATACATAGGATGAAACCGGCCTTGTTCATCAAAGATCGAAGTACAACGGATGGTTTCTAAGCCCACTAAGGTACCGTCTTTTACCACACAACGACGCGGCCCTCGGCTGGTAAACAGTTGAATGCCTTCTTCATTAGCCTCGATAACTTCGGTTTCATCGGCCAGCATATTATCACGGGCCTCTAAAGCGGTTAGCACGATATTCACTTCTCCAAACTTGTTGCGCTGCAAACGGGCAAGGCTGCGGGCAATATCAAAGGCCACGTTGCCACCACCAATAACAACTATTTTTTTATGTAATTCAATGGCCTCGTTCAAAGTAATCCGTCGCAACAAGTCAATCGCTGAATAAACTTGAGGATGATCAGTGCCGGGAACTCGCGTTGAGCGTCCGCCGTGTAATCCAATAGCAATCAGCGTGGCATTAAAATGCTTTTCCAACTCTGCCATTGTCGTCTCTTGACCAATACGAGTATTGTAACGAATCTCCACGCCCATTGACTGAATCACGTCAATATCTTCATCAAGCTTATCATAAGGTAAACGATATTCAGGGATACCATAGCGCATCATGCCACCAGCTTTATCCAAAGCCTCAAAAATAGTCACCGCATGTCCTTGACGCGCTAAATCGTAGGCCACCGTCAAACCGGCCGGCCCAGAGCCGACAATCGCCACCTTTTTACCAATTGCAGTGGTATCACAGCCTTCTGACACAATTTGCTTAATGCGCTCGTGGGAAACATTATCCATCGCATACCGTTTTAACCAACGGATACTAATTGGTTTACCCCGCCGCCCAATTGAACAAGCAGTTTCACAGCGGTGTGTACAAACGCGCCCACAGACATTGGCTAAAGGATTAGTCCGATAAATTTGTCGCACCGCCTCTTCCATATCACCCGCCCAAATAGCCCGAATATATTCTGGCGCGTGCATATTAGTAGGACACGCATCATGGCACATCCCACACTGAATGCAGCGAGACGCTTCCAACAACGCAGTCTGATCATCAAAGCCTTGAACAATTTCTGCAAACGAATCAATCCGTTGCTCTGGCTTTAATTCAGGCATGTCTTGACGTTTTAAATCAAGCAAATCGGAATCACTAGATTTTGCCCAACCTTTGGGAAAACCCAAACCGTGCAAACCTTTCTCGTCTGGCAGAATAAAATAAGTATTCAAATCACGGCCAACATGCACATATTCCCGCGACAGCGACAGCGAGCCGGTAGGACAAACATCAATGCACAACGCACACCAGCAACACCGCCCATAATCCATCGCTGGGCGACGTGGTTTAATGCCCTTTATCGGATCACTGGGTAAATCCTTAATCTCCACCATCCGAATGGCATGATTATCACAAATTGTGGCGCACGTACCACAACCAATACACTGTTCCCAATCATTGATATGAAAACCGCGATAATTGGGCGCGGCGGGACGTGGTTTCATGGGCAACGTCACTGGTTGTCGCCCAAGAAAACTTAATGCTTTAAGGGGAGCGAATAGACTGTTCATAATAGGTATTTGTTGATGATAATGGCTGAAATTGGGGCAAAGTCAGTAGATGATACTACAGGGCGGTTTTTTTTCAACAGCGAATAGTGAATAAACCAAAAATTAAATCATTTAAAAATACTAATTTTGTTTAACACAGAGTTCACAGAGTCGCACAGAGTCGCACAGAGTCGCACAGAGTCATCAAGTTAAAATAAAAAATCTCTGTGAAACTCTGTGAAACTCTGTGTCTCTGTGTTGAATAAAAACTGATAGGTGGTAAGGTGAAGCTAACATCAAAAAATAATTCGTTATTTGCGATTAGCAAAAATTCTGTTCGGCGAATATTAAAGCAGCTATACACACAGAGGGCACTTCGTTCTCCTTCGTTCCCAGAGTTAAATAAATTATTTATGTGCATAGAGTCACCTTGTATTAAGGGAGCAAAAAAAAAGCCCGGTAGTTTCATCATGCTACCAGGCTTTTTTTAACGATAAAGTGGCTAAATTTTTTGCGTCTTAAAAATCCCGGTTTTTACATTCGGCATCCAAGTCTCTCCATTTTTTGCCTTTACTAAAATTGGCAGCCATAAATGGTGTCACTTGTTCCATTAATAATTGATGCATACCAAGCCGCTTAATTCTCTTTTTAAGAATGGCATAAGCTTTATTTTCCTCTGCAACCATACCAGCATAGACGGTTGTGAATAACATATCCATTTCCAAAGCATCGGGTTGATACTGATTGTGAGCTAATTGAGTGATAAACGCTAACACCTCCAAATCAAGGTTTGCCCCGGTTTGATCGTAGATACTAACAAAATCACGATAAATTTTGTCATTGCCATATTTTTGGGATAATTTCTGAAATGCTTCAAAATAATAGATATCCCTTGGCGCAACTCTTTGATTGGTATTGGGGTTAACGAGGTAAATACACCAATCATCAAAATTACCCTTGTCATATTCAAGACGACTGCCATCTGGAAATACCTTTATGGTTCTTGTCATTTTTTTTACCGCCAATAATTTGTGCTGGCAATGGAGTGCAAGGTTAACTTGCACGAAAGCGAAAGGTTGTGCAAGTTAACCTTGCACTCCTACCTTAAACAAAGCATAAACTAAACCCAAATTCTTCAAACAGATTAAAAATGGTTTTCGGTTTTACCAAAAAAATATAAGCATCAAAAGGCTTGTCGATTTTGACAAAATTGCCATTACCCCGTTTCGAGCGTTCAACCGTTAGCGTGACGGGTGTCTCTTCTGGAGCATAAGTATATTCCAACGGGTTAATTGGCGTGATTTGCTTATACTCGCGTTCAATATAATCACGTTTAATACGATTAATATGTTTGTTGAGTTTGAGCGTGAGCGATAGTTTCAACAAACTGATTATCTTTCAGCCATTTCATTTCTGAATCAGTGAGCGGATATCCAGACTCCAGTTTGTAAAGTACAAAGCAGAGAGGATTTGGTATCCATCCCAGACGACTAAAATAGGCAGTTGCATGGTATTTAGACTTAAGAACGGAAAACTCAGTCGCTAATTGTATTAATCCTTTTGTGATTTGTGCTTATTGTGTTTTCTGTGGTGGTAAGTTAATGATTCGATAAAATTCATGCTCATGCTCTTTCAACCAATTCAGTTCAAACTCAATGAGAACAATTCCTAGCTCAAATTTTCGCAATATGAAATATAGAAGACTAGAAGGAAAAGAATATTCATAGTGACTCACTTGATACTTTCTTTGAGTGTCGCAAAATGTTGTTCTCATTCTTGAAAGTTATCGTCAATCATATTGAAATCCTATAATTATCTTCGTAACGAAAAATGGTTTGAAAAAACCAAATGTCGTCAAGAAATTTGGTTTTTAAAAAACGTCCTATAGTTTTTCAGATAACGTAACGAAACGGATGCTATACCTCGATGGGATAGTATCCGTTAACTTTGAAAGTGGGGCAGGCAGGGTTTCTAGTATTTTGGGTTGATTTTGCCCCACCTTAGAGGCTACTCTATGCACACAAGTCGTCATTTAGAAGGCGCGTAAATACGCTTAAATAAATAAAATAGAAAAATCATGTGCTTAAAAGTTATAAGCATAGAGAATTGAATTAAGTTCCAGGGGCGTTACCCCTGCCTGGCTGGCTGGCTTGCACAACCAAAATTTATATCGTGCGTGCCATTAGGCTTTAGCCTAATTCTTAATTCGTGAATAAAAATATTCTGAAGGTGAAAAAGACTGAGCAAAATTCACCTCACAGACATACCCCCAACGGATACTATCCCGACAAAAAGGGATTGCATTTTCTTTAAACGGATACTATCCCGAAAAAAGGGATAGCATCCGTCAAATCAGACTACCCGAATTAGCGGCGACGGCCTCTGCCAGACTTTTGATTATCAATTAGCCTAGATTTCACCCACTTATACCGCACCGGATCTTTTGCCAGCAGGTATTCCACGACTTCCTGGCGTTTCTCATTATCTGCATTCTTGATAACTCGCTTAATTTCGGCATCTTGATCTCTGGGGGAAGCACCGCGTTTAATCGCCTTCTCAAACCAGTCATCACCCTCAGAGTAATCACCCCATTCATAACAAATCGCACCCATCAGCGTGTAAGGGTGATGACTAGTGGGCTGATACTCAATGGCTTTTTGTGCACATTCTTCAGCTTCGTTTAATTCAACAATATCTCGGAAAGCACCGCCTCTTGTGGTTAGCAAAGCTGACTTGAGCTTATTGTCCTTGATTTCGTCAAAGTTCAGATTGTCCGTCAGCGTTAATGCGTGTTCTTGTTCTTTTGCTCTACGCCAATGACTGCTCGCACTGGGTAAATTCCATTTATTGCCAGTACGTTTGTATGCCTGTTCATAGAAGTTGGCTTCGATTTTGTGGTAAGTAGTGAAAATGTTACGATCAGAGTAGAAAAGATGTTTCTCTGTGAGCCAAACGACACTTTTGGGTTCCAGTCGTTCTTCATTATCCAGTTTTTGCAAAATACCGTATAACCGGCTCGAAGGTGATTTATCTCGATAGTCCGAAACATCATACTTGGACTTCAGATCAGCAAAATGTTCTTGGGGGTTAACCGTATCGAGGTTTTCAGGTTCCGTCGTTTTCTGCTCATCATCAGTATCAGTCTGACTTAAGAAATTTTGGTCTGACTTGGTTTCAGATTTCAAAAGCACAACGTATTCGTCAACCGCAATCGCAAGCGTTTCAGTCAGTTTACGCCGGCTCAAAAAGTTAATATCCGAATGACTAATTGGATCTCCTGAATCAAGTTGTTTGAGAACTCGGTACAAATGACTAGAGTGGGAGGTGTCCTCATATTGAGTTGCTTTATACTTCTTCTTCAGTTCAGCAAAGTGCCGCCGCTGTTCAGCTTGCTTTAGCTGTTCAATTTCTTGAGCCATAGCAAACGTTTCTTCCAACCCGTGTTCTGTCAACCAGTTAAGTTCTGACTCCATCAACCACATACCGGCATCAAGGTGTTGCAGAATTTTATAGAGTGGGCTAGAAACAGATAAATCTGGGTATTGAGTTGCTTGGTACTTAGCCTTTAGTTCGGTAAAATCAGCCTCCCTAGCCGCTTCTTGTTGCTGAAAAATATTCAGCGTTTCAACAAGTTCATTGGACTTTAGCCAATTAACATCGTCATTGTTTATCCGTTTATTGGCATCCAAACGCTTTAAGATGAAATACAGTGGACTCGAAGGCGACGAACCTTCATAGTCACTCGCTTGATACTTCGATTTGAGCGTGGCAAAATGTTGCTTTCGCTCTTGAAATTCATCTTCAGTCATATTGAAATCCTATAATTGATCTTCGTCACTAAAAAGGGTATGAAAAAAAAGTATTTCGTGATGCTATCGCTTTTTTTGGCGATAGTATCACTTCTGCGGTTCAAAAGCAGAGTTTTATGGTATTTGGTTATACTCACTTTAGAAAAAAAACTTGACGTTCTAGTATAACATAGTGATATTGTAGGGCTATTTACTTATGACTAACTCATGCTCGCCGGCATTCACCTACTGTTTATCGACAAGGTATTTCTTCGCCCACTCATACCGCACCGGATTGGTTTTCAGCAGATATTCCACGACTTCCCGGCGTTTGTCCTTATCAGCATTTTTGATAACTCGCTTAATTTCGGCATCGCTCTCTCTTGGAGAAGCACCGCGTTTAACCGCTTCACTAAACCAGTGTTCGCCTTCAGAGTATTCCCCCCATTCATAACAAATAGCACCCATCAGCGTGTTTGCCCACTCATACCGCACCGGATCTGTTTTCAGCAGATATTTCACGACTTTCCTGCGTTTATCCTTATCAGCATTCTTGACAACTCGCTTCATTTCGGCATCTTGATCTCTGGGAGAAGCACCGCGTTTAATTGCCTCCTTAAACCAGTACTCACCCTCAGCGTATTTACGCGTTTCATGACGTTCAAAACAAATAGCACCCATCAGCGTGTAAGGGTGATGACTACTGGGCTGATACTTAATAGCTCGTCGTGCACATTGTTCTGCTTCGTCCAAGTCACCAATATCTCGGAAAGCACCCCCTCTCGTGGTTAGCAAAGCTGACTTGAGCTTATTTTCTTTGATTGTGTCAAAGTTCAGATTGTCCGTCTGCGTTAATGCGCGTTTCGGTTCCTTGGCACCACGCCAATGACTGCTCGCACTGGGTAAATTCCATTTATTGCCAGTACGTTTGTACGTCTGTTCATAAAAAGTGGCTTCGATTTTGTGGTAAGCCTGCAAAATCTTACCAGAAAAAAGTTTATGTTCATCCCAACGCGTTGGAATTTTCTTTTCCGCTAGCAGCCAGGCTACATCTGTGTCCAGTCGTTCTCCGTTATCCAGTTTTTGCAAAATAGCGTATAACTGGCTAGAAGGTAAATTATCTTGATAGCCCGAAACACCATACTTGGACTTCAGATCGGCAAAGTGTTTTTGGGGGGAAACAGTGGGGTTTTCACGTCCCTTCGATTTTTGCCCGTCAGTCTCAGCCTGACTTAACGGATTTCCTGATTTGGCTGTTGACTTCAAACTCGCCCCGTTTTTGTCAACCGCAAACGCAATAGTATCCGTCAGTTTGCGCTTTTTTAAAAAGTTAAGTTCTGACTCACTTAGTTTATTTCCGGCATCAAGTCGTTTGAGAACGGGGTACAAATGACTAGAAGGGGAGGAATCCTCATATTGGGTTGCTTGGTACTTCTTTTTCAGTTCCGCAAAGTGCTGCTTCTGTTCAATTTCTTGATCCATATCAAACGTTTCTCCCAGTTCGTGTTCTTTCAACCAGTAAAGTTCTGACTCCTTCAACGGCTTACCGGTATCAAGGTGTTGCAGGATGTTATAAAGTGGGCTAGAGACAGATAACTCTGGGTGCTTAGTCGCTTGGTACTTATCCTTTAGTTCGGCAAACTTAGCTTCCCTAGCATATTCTTGTTGCTGAACAATGTTCAGCGTTTCAACAAGTTCATTGGACTTTAGCCAATTAACTTCTTCATTGCTTAACTGTTTTTTGGCATCCAACCGCTTTAAGATGGGATACCGTGGACTCGATGGAGATGAGTCTTGATGTTGAGTGGCTTGGTACTTAGCCTTTAACGTCACAAAAGGCCTATTTTTTTGAACGTGAGCAATAACAATTTCAACAAAATCATGATCTGTCAGCCATTTCATTTCTGAATCAGTGAGCGGCTGTCCAGAATCAAGATTGTAAAGTATAAAGCATAGAGGGTTTTGTGTCCATCCAAGGCGACTAAAATGGGCAGTTGCATTGTATTTAGACTTAAGATGGGCAAACTCAGTCGCTAATTTTATTAATTCTTGTGTTCTTTGTGCTTTTTTTAACTTTGTTCTCTGTGGTTGTAACTTAATGATTTGATCAAGTTCATGCTCTTTCAGCCAATTCAGCTCGAACTCAATTAGCTAAATTCCCACGTCAGCTTTTTGCAATATGAAGTACAGAGGACTAGAAGGTGATGAATATTCATAATCACTCGCTTGATACTTCGATTTGAGCGTCGCAAAATGGTGCTCTCGCTCTTGAAATTCATCGTCAGTCATATTGAAATCCTATTATTTTCTCTGCAATAACTGCCTCGATTGTAAAAATTTTTACTTCACGGATGCTATCCCTTTTCGGGATAGTATCCGTTAACTTCACGGAAATTATTGATAGTTGCTTGGATTAATGGCACGCACGATAGAAAATTCTCAAGTTTCTTACCGAAATTTTTGGAACAAACTTGGTTTTTTGAAAGGGTTTGGGAGAGTTTTTCTGGGAGGATTCCCTTATCAAACATGCCATTAGGGTTTATCCTTTGTTATACCAAATCCTTGTAGTTTTGTTGCCCATTCTTCATCCGTAAATAAGCGTGAGCGCGTCAAAAAGCGCACTCCCTCGGTGCTTTCTAAGGACATTCCACCTCGCCCAGAAACGACATCAATAATGAGTTGTGTGTGTTTCCAATATTCATATTGCAATTCACCGATATAAAAAGAACAACCGCCGATATCCCCTAAATGTACATCTTGTTCACCGACAATAAATTCCCCATCTGCAAAACATATGGGGGCACTGCCATCACAGCAGCCACCCGATTGGTGAAACATCAAAAGCCCATGTTTTTGTTTGAGTTTTTCAATTAATTCTAGTGCGGCATCTGTCGCAATGACTCTTGGAACTGAAGATGGCATAATAGAAGTCCTTGCTAATTGAGAACCAAGAAATCCGATTAAAAAAAAAACGGATACTATCCCTAAGAAGGGATAGCATCCGGACTACCTTCACCGCGTTAGAAGAAGCCTAACGCATCCGGGCTGTAACTGACCAATATATTTTTGGTCTGTTGATAATGGTCAAGCATCATTTTGTGGTTTTCGCGCCCAATACCGGATTG
>QNER01000085.1 GCA_003646175.1 Candidatus Parabeggiatoa sp. nov. 1 | reverse complement strand
GACTCCGTAATACAGCAAGGGTAGCCTTTCATCCCTATAAATAACATAATTGTAATCCCTAAAATTTGGGGATTCTTCCTATTGGCTTGATTTAACTCAAGTTTCTAAGAAAACGTGTCGCACGCAGCAATATTAATGTCTGCTTCGGTTACGGCTAATGATTTTGAAAAGCCATGTTCCATTTACCCAGACTTTGATACTATCTGGAAAGAGCAGTGGAAAAATCCTCCCTATACTGGACCGACCTTGCGCCAAGGCCCCAAGTGTGGTTTGGATTATCTGGGAATAAGATCATCACTAACTCCATTTTGTGGATTTAACGATTTAGGCCTCCCTAAGATGGGCAAATTTCGTAGGCTGAAGAATTCATGCACTGGCGAGGAAGTACTTGGTGAATTTTTGGAATGCTATCCAGATCCTTAACCCGAACCTGTGCGCTGAAATGGACCTAACACTGCTCACAGATTAAAAATGTTTATTGGGTAACAACTAGGATGGGTAGAGCTTTGCTACACCCATCCTAAAATCTAAGTAAGTAGTTCTAGGTAATCTGTCTAATGTGCCGTCGTTGTTGACGGCACTTAACTTGTTCTAATCAAAAGAGGAAACCGCAAAGGTGGTCCTAAACAGGTAGTGATTTGACGGATGCTATCTCTTGCCGGGATAGTATTCGTTTGAACACCATCACGACTTCTACAGGACTACCAAATCTCGGCACAAGAAAAACCACCGCCTAATGGGCGGTGGTGTAACCGCGGAGTAATTATGAAGCAGAATCTGAAATCATTGTTCAATACGTTTATTTTAGCCGCTTTTCTTACGTTCACCACGCAAGCATTTGCGTATTATGAGCCATTTTCTCGCTCTTGTCTCAGTCAATGTCTTAGCACGGCTTGTCAGAAAAACACCTCTTCTGTATGTCTCAAGAGGAGCCACTTCTATGCTGTTCCTTTGACAAAAACCACTATTTGTCGGGGGATGTCTAGTTCGCCATACAATCCAATGGCAATGACAAACCAACCGTCATGTATTATTGGCTTGAATGAGTTAAAAGAATGCCAAAGAAGTTGTACCATCGGTTCCCATTTTTGAAAAAATAGGATGTCTTTGACTCAAAAAACCGCTAAGGTTTCTAAACCTTGGCGGTTTTTTTTTCGGCCAGAAATCCGATTTCTTCAAGAAATCGGATTTCTTTGAATCAATAGGAAAAAAAATATCGTTGGCGCGCCAATCAGTATAACGAACCATCGAATTCAACAAATGAGTCATCGGTTAGAAGACGACACGATGGGTTGAAGTCAAAGGTTCGTTGTACTTATTTGCTTTCCAAGGCTTTCAGTCAGTAATGTTGTTGTCAAAGTATTTATGCTAACCCCTTGTTGTTTAGCATATTTGAACAGACGACTAGTTAAGCTGTTAGGTAACCGGATAAGCTGACGATGACTGCCGGGTTCTGGTAGTGGATAACCTTTTGATTCCAAAGCAGCTATCGTTTCGCGCAACGCATCTCGGCCATTTTGTATGGCCTCATCAATGGTTTCGCCATCGGAGAGACATTGAAGAAAAATATGGAAAGGTGATTAAAAAACCGCCACCTTCTTCTTGACATCGATAACGAATTTCAAAAAGATATTGGGATAACTCGGCCATAGCTTACTCCATGACAAAGGGAACAAATTTATATCGGTTTGATTGGAGCAATGCCGGCACCGGTAATGTTCTACCATCGTGACGAATAAATAAACACAACCTGAAACGGTGGAACCGGTGAAAATGAACGTACCATAGTTTATATTTTCACAGGTCATTTTTGGGCATCCTGAGATTTGGCTACAAGTTGCCAGAAGTTTTGGTGACTAATGGGCTGCCTTCATCTCCAATCTATAGAGCTAACATTAAATTAAATCTGTGTTAGAAATTACCCCCATCAAATTTTAGGATGACTCATTTTGCTATTTTTTTAATACACCTCTCAATCCCTGAATCTGAAGATATTTTATTATGATCTATTCAGCCATCATCGCTACGATAGTTTTTGTTGGGATGAAAAGTGTGAGAGATTGGGCGGTTAATTCGTGAAAACCGTATTGAAGGTAAAATTTTTTGGCTATCTCATGTTTAGCATCAACTACCAAACCGAATATCCCAATTTCTTTAGAAATCTTGACACACCGTTTAAAAGCATCCATAACAAGCCATTCACCTAGTGCGCGAAAGCGGAAGTTTCGATACCACCCCCCGCCAACAGCGAAAGTAGTTGTCTAAAAGCGGTAGGAGGCTAAAGCCGACTAATCCAATCTCAAGCCCATTTAGTACCTTTTAAGGTACAGTAGCTCTTAGACAACTCCCAAAAATGCCAACTTGGTATTGAAACTTTCGCTCTCTTGCACTAGTGCCCTTTAGGGTACTTGAGCTTTCAGACAACGGCTTTAGCGGTTGGCTGAGGTGGTACGGTAACTGTAGCGATCCTGCACTAGCCCCTTTCCTTGTGCAGTTTTATCGACAGCAAGCTGACTTAATCGTGCGATTGGAATGGGATACTTTGGTAATCTTTTATAAATGTCTTGTGGTAGCGAATCAAAATTTTCTACGCTCCCCGCACTAAAGCTATAAAACCCAAGGTTTTTTTTAGATTACCATTGAGAAATCCGATTTTTCCAAAAAATCGGATTTCTGGCCTCTCATTTTTGGGTAGTACCGAAATTTGAGAAATCCTATTTTTCCAAATCGGATTTCTTGCCTCTCTTAAAAAATTTACGCATAGCCATTTTAGCCTTTTCAGTCGGTTCAGGTGGATTGTCAAGCAATGTCATAAAACGATCACGTTCTTCATTGGATAGCCTTAAGGTTTCATATTCTGAATTCACTTGTTTGGCATTATCATAAGCGAGATTAATAAGATAAGTGTTAACGGGCTTCATCTTTAACTGTGCCGCTCGAACAATGACTTCTTTAATATCATTCCGTCATTTTTAGGTTAATGCTTGCCTGTGGGTTATGCGATATTATACTCATAGTTTATTTCCAAACCGTAAATTGTTCGACATGTTCTACTACAAAGATGCACACCACAATCGGTTGATGATTTAATACGCATTTTTTACCTCTGCTGACTGATATTTATTCCTTATAACAGATAGGTTGCTGTCAGCGATTTAAAATAAAGAATTCAAATATCGCCCTTATCTCCAATCCGTAGGTGACGATTAAATCTGTTTTGGAAATCGGCCGCTGGAACCGCTTTGCCACCGGTTCCAGAATGTTTCGGTTTAATAACGTTTGCAAAATGGTTCATGAATAAAGAAGTTTATGGAAGACAAACAGTTGTGCTTTATGTATGCTTTTTATCTACTGGATACACTTCGTGTCTGGGATCCCACCATAAGATTTTGAAAATTTTGAAAATATGACGTTCTCGAATACCCCAAAGACGTTATTTGCCAGAAATACGCAAATAAAAAGAGTTCTTCTTCAGTTAGGAACGGCTAAAAAATAACTTCCGCCAACAGCTTTTCGCGCCAATTTTTTTGCGCGCAAAAAAATTGGCGCGAAAGCAGTTGTCTCAAAGCTCAAGTACCCTAAAGGGTACTGTACCTAACCAAAGGAGAAATTAATTTTTCTTCGATCCTTATCTGGATTTCGGTAAGACGTTTTTGTGCTTCGCTACCTAAGTCTTTAATCTTAATGGGATGACAACCCGTATTGGGATTGTTGACTTCAGCCCAAGTCATGGTTTCAAATTGCGCTAACTTGCCATGAACATAAATTAAGGTTTCAGCGTCTACCTCGCCCCACCCTTTCAGCCCTTCAAAATCCAGTATGCGGATTTGCCATGATAGTTTTTCTTGGTCACTATTGGGGTGTTGAATTTGCGACGCACGATTTCTCGTCGGCTGAGTTGGTTTTTTATACGTGTGTGGTATTGTGAGTTGTTTTTTAGTTTTTTTACCCATAATGTTAAGGTTCTATTTCTACGCCTTCGTTGCATGCCCCTTCATAGAACTCAGCCATAGCTGCCAGCGTAATTTCTCGGCAGCCTCCTTTCCGATCATCTAGTCCCTTACGCGCATCACGCCACGGTTTTTCTATATGACAAAAACCTTCAAGGTTTGCCAAACCTTGAAGGTTTCGTACCGTGGGTTTCATTGAAAGCGTCAGGATTGCCGAGTCTTGGGATATCCGACAAATTCATTTCGTATTGCCCCTTATGGGCATCATAAAATGCCATTATAACCGGGCCGCCTGACTATGCTTCAATGGATTGCTCAAATAGCGGCTATTCATCCCATACCAACGACCATGCTTGGCAATAGTAACTTGTGCAAACGTGGTGTGGGTAAAGGATGTTTTTGGGAAAGAATAAAGGCTGCAATATCAAAAACGTTTTTAGTTGCCATATAAACTCCTTTAGATAACAAAAACTTCAGTTGCTGTCACATCATTAAATTGTATTTTAACACGAAACTGTTCACCACGCAGGTAAAACCACTTTGTTTCAAAGGCGGGTTCATGACTTTTGGCTAAATACTCATCAGGTTTTCCTGATTTTGGTATCATGGTGAATTTGAGATTGTCTGGCAAATGGTTTGTTTGCCAATGGGGTACACACGCGGGATGACGCTATTTTCCTGAT
Organism: Candidatus Parabeggiatoa sp. nov. 1; assembly: GCA_003646175.1. Lineage (GTDB taxonomy): Bacteria > Pseudomonadota > Gammaproteobacteria > Beggiatoales > Beggiatoaceae > Parabeggiatoa. The sequence continues at coordinate 9,622 of QNER01000085.1, read as the reverse complement.
TTTATGAGGATTCGTCTAGCTCAATAATAAGTGCCACCCTATCTGCGCCTGGGGAGGAGTCGGCCAGATTTATCTTGGAACACACAGTTTGGATTTCTATTTTCAGCAAAAGCTTTAATCACCACGCATTTTTTTCGTACCAGGTTCGCCTGAAACGAATGATAAACGGCCCAATTGTACCAGGTTCGCCTGAAACGAATGATTTTCGACGCGGCCCTCTCGTACAAGGTACGCCTGAAACGAATGATAAACGGCCCAATCAATTGTACAAAATTCGCCTGAAACGAATGATAATATGACATTGTCAAGTTAAAGTGATAACCCAAAACAGAAAAATGAGTCCTTTTATCATTGTTTGCACTATAATATTTTTTAACCTAAAAATTTTTATTGTGGGGGAATAGGTTTTAGGTTTTCTAATTGGAATAGGATTTGGGGAATTGGTAATGGAAATAAAAAATGGTAGTCCTGTAGAAGTAGTGATGATGTCCAAACAGATACTATCCCTTCGAGGGATAGCATCTGTAACATCACTACATGTTTAGGACTACCAGACTTTCAAGGTTTAGCAAACATCGAAAGTCTTAAAAAAAACCAAAATTGTCTGGATAACCAGAACAATGGTTAGGACACTTTTTGTAACTCATTGTTATTTGGGTTGCGAGTGTTTACCGTTTTTTGGGATAATGGCTAATAAAGGAAAACTCCCATACTTATCACCGCTATAGTTAAACTTAAGCCGATCTAAATCGGGCCAACTCAAGGGGGCATTATGTTATCAAGAAAGATAGCAAAGAAGACGAAACCAAATACTAACAGGCTAGACAATGTTGTCGCTGATACTTTGCGTCACCAGAAGCTTCAAGAACAGACTTATCGGGAACAAGCACTAAAGCTTTATCCTTGGATATGTGGGCGTTGTGGACGCGAATTTTCTGGCAAAAATCTCCGCGAACTCACGGTTCATCACAAGGATCATAACCATGACAACAATCCGCCCAATGGCAGCAACTGGGAATTGCTGTGTCTCTTTTGTCATGACAATGAACACTCGCGGTATCTTGAAGAGACTCAATATGGTCATGGGGTGAAGGCGGGTGGCGAGCAAGAGCCAGTTTCTACCCACAAGCCGTTTGCTGATCTTGAAGGTTTGTTAAAGGGCAATAAGTAGCGAAGCGAGCTTTGGCTGGGTGGAACGACAGCAAAGCCCATCATCAGTTATGATAAAAAAACCTGGCACGAACCAACGAATTGTTATACTGAACACTGTCATAAACTGAACAGTTGTCATTTTGAGCAGAGTGAGGATTTATAAGTTGAAATGACAAAAGCGCAATTTGTGACCGTGCAAATTATAGTATAGAATCACTACAATCACCTGACCATTTTATGGTGCTGGATTCCGGCTTTCGCAAAAATTACGGTTGAGTAATTCTTGTCATTCCTGCAAAAGCAGGAATTTAGGAAGGATATAGGAATTGATAATAATTATTAATTTAAAGGCATAAGATATGAAACCAGCCGCAAGGGAAATCATTACCCCTCGTCCGAAAATGTCTCTGACTATTCCACCGGATATGGCACCGGTAGAATTCTTTAACAGTCCGGCTAATTTGAACAATTTAGCGGAAGAAAACGGTTTATTTCGGACACCTGAAGACTTGCTGATGTATCGCAAGTTGATCGGCCACAGTGTCGAATTTGATACTTCCATCATCTTAGACAGTTCCAAACGCATCTTGGATCCATTGGGACGGCCGGTGAGACGTGATCAAATGTCACGCACACAAAAGAAAGTTTGGAATCAGATGACTCGTCTGCTGTTTGAATATATGCTGGAAAATTACCCAGATCCGGCGCAACACTTGATTCTTGGCGGTGAAGCTTGCTTAGATGCGACTTGGCCGCTCAATAAGCCGGGGGTGCCCAGTATTCGTATGATCCACAACCATTTTATGGTCTTCCCGATGCAGGATTTGGAAACAGCCAAATATGCCAACCCGGCTGATCCCAATTTGACCGATAGTGGACATCATAGTTTATTTTTACGGCATTTAAGCGGGGTTTATCATGAGTTTTTGGAAATATTGGATTTGCAAATTTTGTCACCGATTTCAACCAAAGACTCTTGTCTTAAATTAACCGGTTATCCACAAGGCTTGCCCAGTTGGGAGTTAAAAGGGGGGGCTTCGAGCCTCAAAGATCAGTATTTTTGGTATGAATATGAGCAGGTGCTATTAGGTTTCCTCGATTTTTATAGCACATTTTTCTCTTTAGTTTCTACTGGCGAACCACAAGTGCCAGCGCAGGCGCATTTTCCTCTTCAAATAAGAGAAGTGTTGTTAGGCAATGGACGATTTCAACGTATCGCTCGCGATCTAAGAGAACAGGTGATCCAAGAGCCACAATTGGCGAATGACATTCGCTGGCAACCTGCCTATAAACAATTGCTTTATCGTGACGATGAAGGCCGCTTGATTGTGACGATTTCTCAGAATTCAGTTGGTAATGCGATTACGGAATTGTTGGGTATAGTGGTCAAACGAGTAGAAGATGAGGCTGCTTATGCAGCCGCTGAACCTGCTTTAGTGGGTCGTTTATTGGAGGCGCGAGAGAGATTTATCGAGGCGAATCTGGGCGAAGTGATTGCTGCACCTTCATGGCCAAATGGAGAATTTGTGCCGCGAACCTCCTTGCAAATGTAAGCTATAAGTTCTGGCCCTGATATCAGAGGTTTGCCAAACCTCTGAGGTTTTGACATGCAACCAAACTTAGAGCGTCAACGTATGGCTAAACACTCTCTAGCCAATAAAAATGGAGAGTTTAACTTAGTGCCTTGTCATTTTTCTATTGACGGGTAACAGGAGTCGGCCAGATTTTCGAAGAACTGTCCAAACTAAAGTTGGCCGACTCCTGAACCAGCCGAAAGGTAAAATTGTTTTTCGTGCATTCTAATTCAGATGTAAATGGTGTATTTAACTTTAATACTGTCCAAAAACTTACGAGCTTCTAATTTTCTGTGAATTGCCACGATTTATTATGTTATGGTGGGTTTCGTTCCCCACCTTAAGTACCTTCGCTAAGAGTTTTAAGGTATTTTGAGAGAATCACCAAACCCAACGGGTTTGTTGTTGCCCACCAAAACACGGCGATGGTGGGCAACCAAAAACCGTTGCCGGCCCCCTACAATAAAACGTTTGTAAAAATACTTGATAATACCTGATTCAGTACTTACCTTACGCTAGTACTCTGTCAATGTTCTATTGACGGGTACAGGAGTCCAAGATTTATCTTGGAACCGCCCAAACTAAAGTTTGGACTCCACGATGGTACCCGTCAAAACAAAGTTGACAGTGTACTAGCTAACTCAATTTAAGCGATAGAAATGGATGACACATTAGAGGATCGGTTTTTGGGAACGCTATTTGGTCAGGCTGTTGGAGATGCGTTAGGCCTTGGAATGGAATTTATGTCCAAAGCGGACGTGTTGTGGTATTACCCAACCGGATTGAATAACTATGAGCAAATTGTTCAAGACGATCACCGAAAGCGTTGGCTGCCGGGGGATTGGACCGATGATACCGAGCAAATGACGATGATTCTGGATTCTTTGTTGGAAATGAAGCAAGTGGACATCTGTGATATTGCGCGACGCTTTTGGAACTGGGTATTTTTCGCCAGAGGGGTGGGGGTAGGCAATACCGTGTGTGCCGTTCTGGAACACCCCGACTATAGTTCTAATCCTCACGCCGCTGCCCAATCTATTTGGGAACAATCCGGTTGTTGGCTCGCAGCCAATGGTGCCATCATGCGTACTTCGGTGATGGGACTTTGGGATTTCCACGACAGGAATAAGATACGGGCAAACGCTGAGGCTGTTTGCAAGATGACTCACTTCGATCCGCGCTGCGTTGGTTCATGCGTTGCCGTATCCGTACTCATCAATGCGCTGGTGAATGGTCGTCTGCCAGATGAAGAGTTATTGGGTGAAGTTCAAAGTCTTGCGAAGGAGTATGACGACCGTATTGAACCATTTTTTGAAGCTGCTTTGAGTAGCGATGACATTGGTATGCTAGCACTTGACCGAGAAGAGGACATGGGTTATACGCTCAAAACCTTGTCTGCTGGGATTTGGGCACTGACTCACGCGAGTTCCTTTGAAGAAGGACTCACGCAAGTGATACATCAGGGGGGCGATGCTGACACCAATGGGGCCGTTGCGGGTGCGCTTCTTGGTGCGAGATATGGCATGAGTGCTATTCCGGTTCGTTGGCTTGACGGCCTCACATGGCGCGAGTATTTGAAGAGAGTCAGTCAGGAGTTGTTGTTGATGGTAATCGGCCAACAAGGATAGAGCTTGGGCTGATGAAAATTGTGAAGTATTATTTAAGTGACTATTTTTAAATAATTTTTTTTCAATGCGGATAAAAAAATGTAACGTTTTTGGACAAAAATCACCTGATTTTCACCACCCCAAAGCTTCACTGTGTCCATCTAAAAACGTGCAGACGATGTATCACTTTGATTACACAGCTAATTTTCTGTTAATTGCTACCATTCATTAGGGTGGGGTTCGTTCCTCAAGCTGCCCTACACTTTACATAGTTAAGGCACAAACACCAAACAGCCTGAGTAGAAACAATGAGTCGCAAACAATACGACTGGGAACTGCCAGACGAAATAACAAACCGTTTGGGTACAACAACGTATGGCAGGCAACGAGCAATATTTGAAAAAAATCATTTACTGCTCATTTTACATGCACCCCCAAAACCAAATCAAGAATCACGAGATAGCGTAATATTCCTACGGCAACCAGATGGCAAATGGCTATGCAACGGTATAGAGAACGGCGAACATCGATTGCATAAACTCGTCGAATCCTATCACAATCAGTACCTGTCCCTACATACCCAATATCAATCGGCTATAGATGCACAACAGCTTTTTGATATCATTGAAGTCACAACCCCAATTAGCCGAGCCGCTCAAAACCTGAAAACGACTTTGGATTCAGCGAGGAAAATGGTAAAAGAGGATATATTTCTCATTGGCAAGCGCGATGATGCCGAAGAAATAGCTCGCAATTTTGAACTGCTAGTATCAGATAGCAAGAATGCACTGGATTTCAGGCTCGCCAAAAACACTGAAGTGCAAGCGAAGAAAGCGGAACAAATGGCTGTCGCTCAACACAAATTAAACATTCTTGCAGCAATGACTTTTCCTATCATGGCTATTGCTGCAATATTCGGAATGAATGTACATCACGGTTTGGAAATAGAGCACCCAATATTTTTTTGGTTGATATTCATCGCTGGGATCATAATCGGCTTGGCAACCAAAAACTGGGTTTCCACTGGGAGAAAAGTGCCACCACTATTTCGGAAACGATAGGCGTATTCTAGTTGAATAAGAGACTTGATAAAAAAGTTCTTGCGTTTATAAAACGTTTGCACCGGCTAGAGGGTAGTTTTTACAAACCGATAGAAGTACCGATTTGTGGTGGGCAAGCGAGCTTTAGCGAGAAAAGGCTATGCGGTAATGGCACGCACGATAGGAATTAAGTTCCAGGGCGTTGCTGGGGTGTTAAATTTGATGCGAATATAGTACAACGGATACATACGCGAAACCAACGGATAAATAGAGTACAACGGATACGCGAAACCAACGGATAAATATAGTACCACGGATACGCGAAACCAACGGATAAATAGAGTACAACGAATACGCGAAACCAACGGATAAATATAGTACAACGAATACGCGAAAAAAACGGATAAATATAGTACCACGGATACGCGAAAAAAACGGATAAATATAGTACAACGGATACGCGAAAAAAACGGATAAATATAGTACCACGGATACGCGAAAAAAACGGATAAATAGAGTACAACGGATACGCGAAACCAACGGATAAATAGAGTACAACGAATACGCGAAAAAAAACTGATTATAGTACAACGGATACGCGAAACCAACGGATAAATAATAGTACAACGAATACGCGAAAAAAACGGTAAAAATGGTCGAATTTGAACTTTGAAAAGTCACGGCGGCTATCGTATTGGTGCATCTAAAAAGATTAGGATAATGTGCGAATGCTATCCGTTTATTTCGAATATCCGTTGTACTTAACTGTCCGTTAAAATGGGAATGCGCCCATTGAAATGTGACATTGTCAATATAATCTTTGGTGTACAAATTGAATGGCTGCCACAAATATCAATAATCCACCACTTGTCTTGGTATTTTATCCAGAGACGGAAAATTAATAGCCACGAAAAATGATAGGTTTGAGCCTTGCACACCGAAGGTTCACGATAGCGAAACCCACCCGACACGTCACATAAGCTTGCTTGGGTAACTCCAAAAAATTAATATACCAACGAAATACTGCCGCCGACTTTTTCAATAAATATCAGGAAATTGAAACTGGTATTTTATTATTTGGGAGCAGCGTTGGCTACGCTTGCTAAAAATGACGGAATAAAACGTTTAGGGCTGCAACCTCTATTCGGCAATTGATTCAAAAGTGTACGAAGCATAGAGATATTTGGGTCCATGGCTTGTGCTTCTTGCTCAAATTTTACAAGTTCCTCTTGATTCGACTCATATTCTTCTATTGACCTTGAAATAATAGTAATTAAGTCATTTAGAGGGTCATTTCCAGAATCTTCAGCTAAATCAAAGAGATATTCAACCAATTCTAAAGCATATTCATAATCGTCATTCGTATGGATATGTAAAATTGGTAATGCTTGTGAAGCAAATGCCAGAAAAGAATCTGTCAGTGCTTTTGATTGTACAGTTGACCTCACAATTATCCTCCTCTATATCGTTTGCAAAGTTTGTCATATTCTGCATGAGTGACAATATGCTTAACATATAATCTTTGGTGTACAAATTGAATGGCTGCCATTAACCTTAAATTATTGCCACAAATATCAATAATCCACCACTTGTCTTGGTATTTAAAATTATCCAGAGACGGAAAAAACATTCTTAATTCTTCTGGGGTTATAAAAATACCTGTTTTTAGTGTGTTATAGGTATCCATAATCGCTTCTCGACAATTAGGATACTTATTTGCAGCATCATTAAATGGTCTTTTTGATATAATATGCACAGCATGCTCTCCTGTTTACTTATGACAAAATGTAGCATATCTACAATAAATTTACCAATTTACCCGTTCAAAATTAGCATAGCGTGTTTTGGAGGAAGAAATGAAAAGTTAAATGATTTTAAGATTCGTTCAACCCACCATAAATAAGCCACACGGGAAATGTTGGTTTCCGCTTCGCTCCTACCCAGCCTACTTTAACCCATCATAACAAATACTCGACGCTGGAACGTATCAATACGCATTCCCAACGAGGACGTTGGGAACGAGAAAAACTGGTTCAGACATTTTGGTTCAACCAATTTTCTCCCGAAACTTTTTATATTTATTGATATACCCCTCCAACTCTAATTTATCTGGCAATGGATAGTTGTTTTCGTCATAAGGTTCATCAGTATCATTTTTCAGGTTGATAAACTGGTGTTTTAAGAAGCGGTATTGGCATTGAGCTGCTAAATCGTAGCCGGCGTTGAATTGGGATTCGTAATCGGGATGAGCAATGGCTTTTAGGTATTTGGCATAGAAGTAAATAGCTTCGATGTAGTAATACTTAATATGGGCTAATTTTTTAAGGCCTTGTTTTAAATAGTCAATTTTTTGGGCTGCGTCTTCTTCGATAAAAGCATACATCAGGTTTTTTAAGCCGTCAGTATAAGGGTTAGTCACCACTAACTTTTGGATGGTTTCTCTTTCTACACGCTCGTTTTTGGCTAAGGTGTAGTACGCTTGCATTCTGTCCAAATGTTCTTTAACGTATAAAGAGCCAATGTATTTTTTTAATGCTGAGGAATTGAGTTGGTTTCGGTTTGAGGCGATTTCATAATAAACAAATTCCTTATCAAAATGACTATTATTATCAATAATAGTGTAAGCACCCAGTCTAAATAACGAAGTTTCCAAATTTGAATATCCAACTAAATTACCTTTAACCAAGTGAATAAAAATAGCATAAGTAGAACCTTCCATTTCATAAATATTAAATGCTATTGTAGCAATTAATTGATTAGGGAATTTTTCATAATCAAGTCCAAAAACTTTTTTGAGTGGTAAGATGACATTCAAGTAATCAAATGAATTAGAAAATTCGATATTATAGTATCGTCTACGAATACCAATTAATTTGAGTAATAGAATTTCATTTGCGTTTAGTAACGCATTTTTTTCTAATAAACGAAGTTTATTGGTTAATTTTTTAGTCTGGTTAGCCTCTACAATATACCTTTGAAAATGATATATATAAATTAATTTTCCTTCACTACTCCCATCAACTTTCCCGATGTAATCCAAACTTTTTAAAATATTATTAGACATACTGTCAAACAAACTAACAGCATACGAATACCCTTTTTTTCGTTCAGAAGTATTTAACGAGGATACTAAAAAACGATTAAAGGCATAAGCATCTTTGAAATACCTGGCTTTTTCGTCGTCAGTTCGTTGATTGAATTGATATTCGGCAAATCGACTGACAATAGATTGTAATTTTAATTTGTTTGCGCTTTCCAACAACGATTTATGTTCTAAAGAGATGATTTGTTGATCAGTAATTTGGTTCACTGATGTCACTAACTCACTTTTATTTTTATCTTTATTTTTATCTTTAGAGCTAAAGCACTGTTTAAAATCTTCTAATTTAATGCCATCTGGAAACAAATGCAATAATTCAAACGCTAATTTCTCTCTATTATCAAGCTGTTGATAAGAATAGTTGATAGAATGGTACAGAGAACGCGTTCTTTCTATATTAACATCGGCGGCTTTATCAAAAATGGCATCAAGTTCTGCACTTGTCATCGCAAAGAAATTCTTGTCTAATTCCTGTTTAAGAGGCTTTAATTCCTTACTACGCGGTAAATTTTTCGCAATGATTTTGATAGCGAGGGGATTGTTACCCAATAACTCTTCCAAAATTTCTGTGCGCAAAAACTTCTGCGCTTCGAGACTCAACGGTTTATCTTTATAATAAAGATTCTTAAATAATGTTAACGCATTGTCGGTACTGAATTGACTCAGTTCATACACATCTTCAAATTCATAATCAATCACTTGTCTGGACGTAATCACGATAGCCGCATAATCACAGACAAAAGTCACTAACGCTTTGGTGGCTTCAATGTCTGCTGGGTTATGCAGCGTCAATAACGTTTCAAAATTATCTAAAATAATCAGCTTGTTAAATCTGGCATACTGCGTTAAATGTTCGCGCAGATTTATCGCTTTATCCATATCAAAACAAGCCGCCACGTTACCTTCAAAACTTTGATAATCGGTAAAATTTTCGCAAGCCACAAACGCGATCCCGTCTGCAAAATAACCTCTGTCTGCTAAATGGAGCGTGATTTTTTTCGCAATCGTGGTTTTACCTAACCCGCCAGTTAAACTAAGCCTGTAAAGTTTCCAGTACAGACTCGTCTTCAAAACGGTACGTGAGACTAATCCCGAATACCGCTCCTCTCTATATAATGTCCTTTTACCGACCTCGCCTTTATTGCAAGT
>QNER01000084.1 GCA_003646175.1 Candidatus Parabeggiatoa sp. nov. 1 | reverse complement strand
CAGCTGTAATGGCTGATATATGCCCACTTACTCACTGTATATAGTGAACAATGTTAATTTTAAATGGGGTATCGCGGTGAAAAAGGAAATCGTTCCCTAAGCTGAACAAACCAAAATGGGGTCGAATCCATAAAACCAGTTATAAAGAAGCATTGGAACGCAAAGTCGGTAAAATGACATTATATAGAGAGGAGCGGTATTCGGGATTAGTCTCATGTACCGTTTTGAAGACGAGTCTGTACTGGAAACTTTACAGGCTTAGTTTAACTTTATATCGATTAAACGTAACCAATTGATTTACTTAAAATTTATTTTTTTAAATCTAATAAAATCAAGCACTTATGATTAAATCGGTATAATGTCTAATTTTCTACCACTTTTGTTTAGTGATACTATCGCAAAAAAAAGCGATAGCATCACAAAATACTTCAGAATCAATATGTTACATTTTTTTGTCCTGTACATTAATAAAAGTGACGTTTTCCCGTGCCTGACTTTTTAGCCTGAGATTTATTCTGAAAATAAATTCTGAAAATCCGGATTCATACAAATATTGCATGCCATTAGCCCAAGAAGGTTTTTATTATGTTGACAAAAGTATTCAAAACACTTGTCCTCTTTTTGACCTGTTTCTCGGTTTGCTCGGTTTCTTTGGCTGACGAACGCCTACCTGTCAAAACAATGCCGCTTGAAAAAAAGACAGTCCCCTCTGTCATAACCGCTTTTGGCATTTTAGAGAAAACACCGCAAATACTTTATTTTGAAGTCAGCGGCTATCTCACCAAACTGTTGGTTGATGAAGGGCGAACGGTGAAAAAGGGGCGGTTACTCGCCAAGCTTGATACAGTACTGATTGATAACCAAAAAGCCCAAGTGCAGCGAGCCCTTCAACATGCCAAACAGAAAATGGTGCGAGCCAAGAAACTCCAGCGCCGGAATATCTTAGCCCAAGATCAATTAGAGGACACAGAGTATAATTACTCAACCAAATTACTAGAACTGAAAGAAATTAACGAAAAACGGCAAAAACATTTCCTTTATGCCCCAGCTAAAGGAAAGATTTTAAAGCGGTTTTTAGATTTTGCCGGCCCTGTTGATTCAAGCACACCTATTTTTATGATGAAGTCGAGCAAGCGGCCGTGGCTTGTCACTGCACACTTAACGGAAATCGAAATCAATGCCATCAAAAAAGGTGATACGGCAAAAGTGTATTTCAATGGTTTACCGCATAAGGTGTTTATCGGCACGGTGCAAAAAATAGCGGACAGCACTGAAGAAAAGGATAGTATGCTAGAGGTGGAGATTGCGTTAAAAAAAGCCGCACCTTTTTTGCGTGCTGGGATGAACGCCAAAATCCAGATAGAAACGGCCAAACACACCGGTTATCCTGTGCCACTGAGTGCCTTTTTTCGTGTCAACAACCATAAAGCGACTGTATTTGTGGTTGACAAAGAAAACCAAGTGGCCAGAAAACGGGCAGTAGAATTTAACTTGATAAAGGGTACGAATGCCATTGTTTTAACGGATTTATCTGAATTTGATGAACTGATTATCACTGGGCAACATAATTTGAAAGAGGGTTCATTAATTCAGGTTATTCAAGAGTAGAGAAGGGGATCGCTCCAAGGGGATCGCTCCAAGCTAATGTAAGTACTGAACCATAAATTTTCAGGTATTATAAATTTTTTGGCCACCGAGCAAAGTCCGTATCGATCCCACCGAGAAGGTGGGCAACAAAAAGACGTTGGTGGGCACAAAATGCCTGAAAATTTGTGCTTCGGTACTTAGCCACCCAATGTGTTTTTGTTGCCCACCTTATACCTATCGAGGTGGACAATAAAAAGCAATATCGAATATCAAAATCTTTGAAAAAATCATATTTTTAATCAGATTCAAAACGTTACTGGCAGGTTGCAAACCTCGCACTGCCCATATCCCATCTGTTCGCAAAGTGAACTATGATAACAACAGAACATTTTAATACCCAAATTCCACCCGACATGGCAGGCTATCGTATTGATAAAGCACTCGCTGCGTTGTTTCCGTCCTATTCACGAGCCTGTTTGCAACAATGGATACGTGATGGACATGTGCTAGTTAATGCAATGCCATTGCGGAATAAAGATAAAGTGAAAGGCGGTGAAGAGGTACAAATCACCGCGCAAATTGAAGAGGAAGTGCCTTGGGAAGCACAAGCATTGCCACTGACATTGCTTTATGAAGATGAAGAACTATTAGTTGTGAACAAACCCGCGGGCTTAGTCGTACATCCGGGTGCCGGCAACCAAGATAACACGTTGGTTAATGCGTTGTTACATCACGCGCCAGAATTGGCACAGTTACCCCGTGCTGGCATTATCCACCGTATTGATAAAGATACCAGCGGTGTGTTAGTCGTCGCACGGAGTCTAGCAGCCCATACACATCTGGGGGAACAGTTACAACGGCATGAATTTACACGAGAATATCAAGCCATTATCACTGGGGTACTCGTTGCGGGGGGCACGGTGGATGCTCCGTTAGGGCGGCACTCGACACAACGCATTCGGATGGCGGTGGTAGAAAACGGCAAACCAGCTATCACGCATTATCGGGTTATCCAGCGTTACCGCGCCCATACGCATATTCGTGTGCAACTAGAGACGGGACGCACACATCAAATTCGTGTTCATCTAGCGTATAAACGTTATCCGCTGGTAGGCGATTCTATGTATGGGGGACGCTTGCAAATACCCGCAGCCAGTAGTGAGCTATTTAAGGAAACTTTGCGGGCATTCTCACGTCAAGCATTACATGCAGCGCGATTAGGTTTTATTCATCCGAGCAGTGACGAATTGATGGAATGGGAAGCCCCTTTACCTGAAGATATGCAAAACCTGTTGGCGGCCCTTGAACAGGATAAGCAAGAACATGCTTGAATTTATCACACCCAATTGGCAAGCACCTCCACAAGTCAAGGCTTATACAACCACTCGTCATGGCAACTACAGTCAAGCACCCTACAATGGATTCAATTTAGCCGATCATGTTGGCGATAATCCACAGGCAGTGGCTGCTAATCGTGCGGCACTTATCGAAACCATCAAATTGCCCTCAGAACCTTTATGGCTTAAACAAGTTCATGGTATTCAAGTCGTTACCGCCAATCCTGACAATGCCAACTGCACCGCTGATGCGGCTTTTACTACCGCACCCGGACAAGTCTGTGTTGTCATGACGGCCGATTGTTTACCGGTATTATTTTGTGATCGGGCGGGCACTTGCGTGGCGGCGGCTCATGCGGGATGGCGTGGACTCGCCGATGGCATATTAGAAGCGACTTTGCAGCATTTGGATTTACCAGCCCAAGAGATTTTAGTCTGGTTGGGCCCCGCTATCGGCCCTGAAGCGTTTGAAGTGGGCGAAGAAGTGCGTGACGCTTGTATTGCATTTCTGCCACAAGCTGCTAAAGCGTTTAAGCCGAGTCGTGACGGACATTTTAAAGCGGATTTGTATTTGCTTGCCCGTCAGCGTCTGGCTCACCAAGGTATTACGGCGGTGTATGGGGGCAGTTTTTGTACTTACACCGAAAAAGAACGTTTTTATTCGTATCGGCGCGACAACGTGACGGGGCGGATGGCGAGTTTAATTTGGTTGGAATCAACTATTTAGTACAACGAATGATCGAAATCAATGAATTTATTAGGAGTCCAAACTTTAGTTTGTACTATCTACTTGTCAAACATCCCCTTTATGGCTTGCAAATTGATGTAAATCTGTTCAAGTTCCTGAATTTTTAGAACATTAAAATCCGGTGAGCGGAAATATTCGTATCGGTTATCACCGATTTTCTTTAAAATAACAAAATTCCAAAATCGGCTAATGACAAAAGCACCACGCATCAGGTTTTCTTCATTCAATTGCATAGCAACCATCATCTCTGCTAATAGCTGATTTTTGGGGTGTTTATCGCCCAATTCTTTTTTGTATTCTTGAATAACAAAGTAGGGCTTTTCAGGCGTTTCAATACCCTGAGCAACCATGTAATCTGTATTACCACGCAATAAAACTTGATTGATAACGCCGCTTAAGGCACGTTCATACCAGCCACGAATGTCATTTTGAAAAAAATTGATTTGATTGAGCAAAGGAATGATAAATTGTGCTTTTAACTCTTCTTCAGAATAGCTATCCAGAAAGCGTCTATTGGAATCAATCAGGTGATTTAAAAATGCGTTTTCATCTTGACTGATTTTATAAGAATAGTTAAACCATGTATCAAACACCGTGTCATTAATACGTTCTGTTATATCAACAATTTTTCGCAGTTCTTGAAATTCAATTCTGCTAAATGATAATTTTCTTTTGTAGAGCATGGTTTTTTTCATCGATAGTGTGGAAAAAGGAGTCCAGAGTGATGTCGGGATTTTATACACACAGAGGGCACAGAGTTGACACAGAGGAGCACAGAGAAAAAATGCTTTTTTTTTAATTTAATTCAAATAGTTATTTTATTATTTTGGTTTATCAAAAAATCAAATTTGTTCCCTTGCTCAGTATACTTAGGCACAATGACACTCAATTTAGCGGAATGAATGCCGGGGATTTTTTACTCGACATGCAACGTTTCATCTAAGTAAACACTTGAAGGGAGCTTGTTGTGTTTGTTGAGTTACATGCCCAGTTTTTTCACCCTGGGCATATTTTCATAAATTAATTAATAGATAATACTCGATGTTCAAGTTTTTAGTCTGACAATAAGAATTTCAATGCGATTGCATAAGAAGGGATTAAAACCGTTAACGACAAGAATTGTATAATATAATAAAGGATTAGAGCGTAATCCACCTGCTTTAAATCCGCATCGATTAGGTTGTTGAACTGGGCTGTTTTACCTCGGAAACATGCCGAAACAGACACTGGGCGCATTCCCATTTTCCGGGTAATTACCTCAAAAACACGCAAGTCTTGATTTTATGAGGTTTGGGATTTTACCTCGATTTTTAAAATAGCAAAAAAAACACCAAAGCCTTGATTTGATGTCGCATCACCAAAGCCTTGATTTGATTAGGTTTGGGATTTGACATCGCGTCAAAAACACGAAAGTTCGTAGGGTGGGCAACGTATTTTTGTTGCCGGCCCCAAAATATGTCACACGATCAGGTGGGCAATAAAAACACATTGGGTGGCTACACTTCTACTTTTAGTTTGCCCTGCCAAGTTAAAACTGGCACACGAAGACGGCAAACAAACGTGCCATTATGTACCCGGAAATGGGAATGCGCCCCAGACACTTGTCGTTATCGTTTTTTTTAAATCCTTTATTATATACAATCCTTGTAGTTATTGTTTGGCTTTAGAAAAAACTTGAACATCGAGTAATAGATAGTTTCTATTCTCTATTCCCAATTCCCGATTACCGATTCAACCAAAACACTTCAATTGGTTTGCAAGAACCATCCATTTTCCGGGAACTACGAGAATAGATTTTTATTCACCCTCCAGCCTTTCTTTAGTTTCGTGAAGAGAGCGTGTGGGTTGAAGAACAAAATGCAGCTTTTTTGGAAATTTTCCAGAACTAAATATACTGGTACCTTTCTTTTCGATTCTTTTCATATCAGATTCATAGCCCAGCTTCTCAACTTGAATCACAAGTGAATCGTGTTCATCAACATCCTCTACCTTATGAATAATTGGTGTTTTCCCAATAAATTCGTCATTAACCGACACGGCTGCTTTTGACGGTTCCGACGTTATATCAATAACTTGCCGTGTAGCACCACACCCAGTGCCAACTATAACCAATCCCATTATTGCTATCCAAAACAGTTTTTTCATCTAACCTCCTTTTGACAGAAAATGACCAAAATGCCTCTGGTATTAAACAAATGTCCATAATTAATTAGCGTTAATTAACATAAATATTCACCAAATATAGTACAACTTCTTTCTGAAATAAACGGATTTTTTAAGGAATGACTGATTTTAAAATCCGTCGTTAAATTCGGTTTGTTATTCTAATCGACTTACAAACATGATGCCAGCGTGAAAACCGATGTAGTGACAAACAAATGTAGGAAGAACAAAAAGATGCTGGTTTATCACGTTCAAAAATCCATGCGTTTAGGTGTTCATTTAGGGCAAAACCTTCAAGGTTTCCAAAACCTTGAAGGTTTCTAACGAAATTTATTTATCTGAAAAACTATAGAACAAAAATTTAGCCACCCCCACATCTGAAAATCCGTTATACCCCAAATCCGTTGTACTAGATGTTATGGTTCATTACAGTAAACAAAAGGGGGATGGTGAAATCAACACCGGTGCTTTGATATAGCCGGTTTAGGTTATATCGTTGATTTAATTTGTTTATTTCGTCAATTCGTTGTACTCAACTAAACTAATAGGTGGTAAGTCTTAAGGTGTAGACACCGGCTCACAACCTGTTCCCGAAATCTCTGCAACAAATGGTTGCAGACAAGATTGCAAATTGCCCAGTGTTTAACACTTTTTGTCCGTGTCTTCAGGGTAAATAAATCCGTTAAATCCGTAAAGAAGTTGTACTTCCAGTATATTTATGGAAGCCACTGTACTAAACTGACAGGTGCTAAGACACAACCAAGGGCACTTTGTTCTCACAGTGATGCCGTCTTTTTTCATTTTTTAATTAAATTCAAATAGTTATTTTAATGGTAAGTATAAGTTAAGCCACGACAGTTGCCACCGCAAAAATCTCTGAAGTTTAGGCATTTCCAAACAAATAAAATACACCAACAAAAACCACTAAGGTTTCCGGTTCTTCAAAGTATCTCTTTAAGTAGGTAATCATTCTTATCATTTTTCAATAAATTCAAATAGTTATTTTTATAGATTGTTTATAAATAGTTGTCAGAAAATCAGGGTTTTGTGAATGTAATTGTTGGTTTTTATGAGTTAAAAATTTATTGACGGACAAGTCTATTTGATTTGCCAAGAAAATCAAACAAAACCTGCTCAAAACTCAATTTATCAAATTTCACCTATTTACCAACATGCGCCAAGATTTTATAGTCGTAGACACGAAAGGCAAAAATGAGTTAAATGAAATTGCTCTCATTGATAGCCAAGGTAAACTTATCTATGAAGCCTTTGTTAAAAATGAATTGAATTTCGAGGGCTTAAAAATAAACGCCAAAAGTCTCAAAGAAATCATAGCGGATTTTTTAAACCTTGCGCCGTCAAAATGAATTATTTGTCATTATGCCATTCACGATCTATGTACAGGACAAAAAAGTGAAAAAGCTGTGATGCTATCGCTTTTGGTTTTGAGTCTCACTCAAACAATAGCACTGGTGGTTATTGCATCAATATTTCGCAAAAGTGATACTATCGCAAAAAAAGCGATAGCATCACGAGATAAGTTTAAAATCAATATGTTATAATTTTTGTCCTGTACATAGATTCACGATATTGAAGAAGTTCCATACCATGATGATGTTTGGTGAAAGGGCTTGCGCGGGCAATCCTTTATGGTTGCCCCGATTGACTATCGAGCTAGCGTTGTGCGTAACATGAGATATTAATCTCAAAATTGACAATAAACCCTTTAGTCAAAGCTTTGCCCATAGTGCCAGATATGATACATGGTTTACTTACCAACTCTATCTAAAGGTGATGCCACCGTTGGAAAAAATGTTACCCCATCAATTACTCCATAAACCCAATCCATTTGGAACAAGTCGGGTTGATAGCCCGTTTCAGGCACATGCGGATTTAACAGAAATTGACCAAAATGAAAGGAATTAATGAGAAAATGGTTAGCAGGCAATCATTTGGAATCAAGTGAATTGGAGAGCATCAAATTAGATAACTGGCGTGAAGAAATCAAGAAGATTTTTCCCTAGAAGCCATTGTTGTCTTTAGTAAACTTTCTATTCTATGCCCTCATGGGGGCGCATTTCTATTTTCCCGCTCATTGTACTTACCCTAAGGGGTAAAATGTGAATAGCCCCAGGTGGAACCCTACTCTAGGCACATAAATTTTAAATATATTATTTTTATATATTTTTATATTATTTCGGGTTGGGTTGGTGAAATCTAATAAAACGCCCTTTCAGGGCTGAGTAGTTACCTTAATTTTAAAACTTTGCGCCACAGCGAATAAAACGTGAGATAAAATTTAAATGTGATAAAGTAGAATTAATTGACAAGGATTTTGTCTATCTTTGTTTATATCAATGATTGTCGTTTTTTTGATGAATTCCGTTATCAACAAATCCGTGAAATCCGTCAATCCTTTGTACTGGTTATCAGTTATCAAAAAATAAATCCGTCAAATCCGGAAATAAGTTGTACTGGAGTTGCTTGGATTAGCAAAGCGACTAGTGCAAGATCGCGCAAGGATCCAGACCACCTCAGCCAACAGCTTGTAGCAAAGAATTTTTTGCGCGCAAAAAATTTGGCGCGAAAGCAGTTGTCTAAAAGCGGGGGTGCGAAGCGCCAAACCCTAAAGGGCACTACAAAAGGGTTAGTCGGCTTTAGCCTTTTTCCAACGCCGTTGGCGTTGGGGTGGTATCGATCCTTACGCGATCCTGCACTAGGCTAATCCACGCTACAAACTTGAACATCAAATAAAAGAGGTATGCAAAATGCTGATAGGAACGAAGGCGGGCTTATAAAAAATCGCCGAAAATAAATAAACTTAAAAACCAACAAGTTAAATTTATTTATAGGAAAGTCACCAAAAAAAGCTTGATATCATTGTTCAAGGTAGATTATTATACTGCGCTCTTTTTGACGCTGACGCAGATAAATATTCAAAAATATTCAAAATTTTTCAACTTAAACCTAACAAATAACGAGGGCTATTTTTTCAACTTAAACCTAACGAATAACAAGAGCAATTTTCCATGTCTTTATTAAATAGTCTTGGCGAAGAACAAATTTACAACTTTAAACACATCGGTAATTTCGGCTTATTTTCCTGTGGTAAGTCTTTTCCCGTGGAATACATTTTGGTAAGCCTCTCGTTAGCTGAATTGTTCCAACTGACTTTTGCCAGAGATGTCTATCCAGACAAGATCAATTTTGAGTTGCTGATGCAACGCGATATAGATGAGGAACGAGTACGCTTAGAAATGGAACCGTACTTAAATCCTAATGTCAACCAATTCACCGAAGGCGCAATCCAATCAAGAACAGTATACTTTCCCCCTTTACTGGCTGCCATGGTACCTACCAAAGGCAACGTTATGGAAAATTATTATACTGACGAAATCGGCGATATTGTGACCGTCAACACCAATGGGCAAAAAACCATTAAACACATTATCCGGGAATGGCGCGGTTTGTTTAAACTGACTTATTTAGCAAGCCATCAGCCGGACGCTTATCGACTTCAACTCGAAAGGCCTAATGAAATCACCGAAGTTGGGGTGCAGTGTGAACCGGTGCAACTCGAAATTTGTCTCGCGAGCGGCACCAAAAATGGCGTGAAACTGGTTATTATAGATGGGCAACATCGTCTCTTTACCTTGCAAAAAGTGCATGAAAAGTACCCGGATCGGCTTAAGAATATCCGCATGCCGGTTTGCATTCTTTTTACGCCTGATGCGACGCTGAAAAAGAATCAAGCTTATGCACCCGCACGAGTGCCCACAGTGCCCGAAGTCTTTCGCCGTTTGTTTGTTGATATCAATAGTACGGCTAAAGCAGTCAGTGGGCACTTTGATGTTCTTTTGTCTGATAACAGCATTTCTAGCCTCACTTGCCGCCTTTTTTGTGATTATGTGTTCCAACAACGCGGCAAAGAAGGATTAGCTGCGATTGAATGGAATATCAAGAGCAAAAGGGAGTCGAATCAAATTCTTCGCCCTTACACCCTCACCGGTGTTGGTATTCTCGGCAAAGCGCTAGATGACTGCATTGCACCTCGAAAATGGCTGATTAAATACTTGTTGAAGTTTGATGAAGTCGCAGACGCTTTAGAACTTGTGTCTGGTGAAAACGATGCGCCTTCGGATAGCCTCCAAATTCCGTGGCACAAGTTTTCCGTTAGCCAAAAAAGTCTCCTTGAGGCTCAGTTAGGAAAATACCTAGTCCCTTGCCTTGATTTGCTCTTGTTTGAAAGCAGCGAGTTTGCTAAGGCATTTGATATTTACAGTCGTCACTTGAATAAAATCAAAAGCTTAGCCACAAGTCAGCTACCTGAAGCCTTAGATGCACGGGCCGTTATGAATCATATTTTAGACGACATTCCCATTAATGAAGGGAAACAGTTTAAATCTGCGCGTGTCATTTACCGAAATTTTGAATCCGCTGTCAAACAAGAAAAATCCGAACAGGTTTCGACGCTTATCCAATACGCTTTATTCCAACGTGCTTTGTTTGATGCGTGGGCACAAGTACTGGAAATCGCTCGGTTGGAAGTGCCGGTGCCCTATCACGCCACCCAAGGATTTGTTAAATTACTGGAATTTGCATTTCGGGACAAGGGCGCGTTTTTTCATGTTGAGCAGCCATATATGCAACACATTGTTTTCTCTGGTAATCGGTTCTTTGTTCGGGAAGAGACTCGAAAAGTATTGGTGTGTTTAATCATCGCTCATTTAGCCAATGAATTTTATACTGAGCAAGTGCTAGGTGAAATGCATATCATAGATACTGGCGCGAAAAAACTCGCTCTCAATCTTCAAAACAAAGGGCAGACAGCCGTTTTTACAATGGCTAAATTATACGAAACGGCTATCAAAAGGCGTTTTTCGGCGAATTATCGGGTTGATTTTTCACTCAGCAGCCGCGAGCGAGATGAACTCATTGAAGCGGAAGAAGAGCATAAGCGTCACCGACAAGAAGTGAAAAAAGGAACACGACTTAAAACGGAAATATCACAACGGTTTGAACAGTTAGTGGAGAACTATGTGAAGGCTTCAGTTGATCCTGCCATGGCAGCCTTTAAAAACAACCTTTTTAAATTTAAAACGGATACTCTCCCGAAAAGGGGTAGCATCTAATGGCCTGTACGATAGACAAATAACAGACAAATTGTGTTCGTGCCTAAAGTTTTTACGCGCAAAAACATTTAAGCGCGAATGGTGAATTGTGAAGTATTAATATATTGTAACTGTATGGTTATTTGACTATTTTTAAATAATTTTTTTCAATGCTTCATTTCAACCGGTAAAGTTTTTGGACCAAAATCACCTGATTTTCACCACCCTAGCTGACAGGTGATAGGGTACGCTGAAGTAGAACATAATGGGGCGCAGGCTGGGTGTGTTAAATATGAGCCCTTTTTGTCACTTTTTTTTCACCCTATAGACGTTCAGAAAAATATTTAGGGCAAAACCGTAAAGCGTTGAAAAAACCTTGAAGGTTTCTAACTGATAGTTTGGATTTGTAGGGTGGGCAAGAAGCGGGCACCATAAACTCAATAAAATACCACCCTATTGAAGCCCGTTTGCCCACCATCTTGATTCAAAAATGGCATAAAAAATAACCCCTATTTAACACCCCAGGCGCAGGCGCAAACACAATGGGCTCACACAAAGGTACGTTGAAACCCATCGGTGGTGCGCGTGCAAGGTTAACGCACATTTGTTTCAGGGCAGCTTTAAAATAGCATCCCGATTGGTATAAGAACTCACCTTTTCCACCGCCTCAGTACGAGGTAACCAACAATAGTTGCTATGTTCAGTTGGGTTAAGTTGAATCGGTTGCCGCGCAGGTAAACAAAAGGTAAACACATATTCCGTGTTATGCGTCACCTCGGGGGCATAACGCGCTCGCCAAGGCGGTTTTATTTCAAAGCGGTTGGTTGACTGACAATCATGCAAACGTTCATCTGCGACTAACCGAGTTTCTTCCCACATTTCTCGCCTCGCTGCGTCGATGGGAGTTTCGTTCTCGCGCAAACTCCCGGTGACTGACTGCCAAAATGTTGGCACATCACAGCGTTGCATTAATAATACTTCGTCCGCCGCGGTGTAAATCACCACTAAAACTGATTCTGGGCGTTTGTAGTGCATCTTCAGTTTTTATCTCTTTGATGTTGAAACTTGGATTCCTGAGAATATTGTGATGTGAAAGTCAAATATAATCAATAATCGTGATGGACGTTTAAAGAAACTTTGGATATTTTCTGGTTTTGTTCATTTAAAAGCAAAATTTCTGAAACTCAATAGGAATAAATCCTTTCTTATAAATGGGTGTCACCTGCCACCCGCGCTGCTATGTATTTGATTTCTATGTACAGGACAAAAATGATAACATATTGATTTTAAATTTATTTCGTGATGCTATCGCTTTTTTGGCGATAGTATCACTTTTGCGAAATATTGATGCAATAACCACCAGCTTAGTAGGGTTGGCAACATTTTTTGGGTTGCCCACCATTTGATGGCCCTGTTGGTGGGCAAGAAAAAACTTTGCCCACCCTACAAAATACCTGAAAATTTTTAGCGAAGGTACTTACCACAGGTTCCACCCAGGGAACTTTAAATCATTTGCATATATAGGGAAATTATTTCATTACCATTCCTAAGATTTTTATATATTTCTGGTTTTGTTCATTTAAAAGCAAAATTTCTGAAACTCAATAGGAATAAATCCTTTCTTTTAAATCCCTTCTAAAATACAATCCTTGTCGTTATTGCTAAAAGTTTGAACCTAATTAAAGGAATCGCAAAATGGGAATTGATACCAGTGAGATGAAGTCTTTTTTAAAAGACAACTATTGTCCCTTTTCACGTCTTTCAGAGGCTGCACTTAAAAAAACTGGGGAAGTGCTACGCTTTTTTGAATTACGTCAAGGTGAAAAAATTGTAATTGGCGGTGCCAGCAATTTGGAGGATTACCTTTATTTGGTTAAAGGCCGTATTGAGGTGGAAAAAGGCAGTGAAATCAATCAGATGTCTATCAATCAAATGACCAAGCGGCCTTTTATTGTCGAGGTGGAACAAGGCAGTGATGTTAATAAGAGGTATGTCAATAAGATGACTGATCGGCCTTTCCTGTTTCCGCGCCTACCAGAAACGCTGAGCATTTCTGCCTTTGAAGATGCCATTGTTTGCCATGTAGACAATGAAGGACTTGATAATCTCCTTTCCTTTGATGAACTGTCCAGTAACGCAGCCTTTTTTGAAATTGAAAACGCTGAGGAAATCTTGCAGGCTATTCGGAATACTGCGACTTTCCGCAGTTTACCTATGGCTGCTTTGGAAGAGGCTGTCAGACGTATGCGTCAAGCTCATGTCACAAGCGGCACCGATGTGATACGGCAGGCAGAAAAAGGGGAGAGTTTTTATATTATTCTTGCTGGGCAGGCAGAAGTTTGGCGGCAGGGTAAGTATGACGATGAGCAAAAGAGGGTGAGTACCATGGGCCCGGGTGATGCGTTCGGGGAGGAAGCTTTGGTACTGGGCGGAAATCGCAATGCCACGGTACGCATGGTTTCAGATGGCACTTTGTTGACGATGAACCAACAGGATTTCAATGAGCTTATCTCCATGTCCATGATCCAAAGCGTGAATGCTGAGGTTGCTAAGGCGATGATAGACAGTGGTGATCAATTGCTGGATGTTCGTTATGAAGAGGAATATGAAGAACGATTTGTCCCCGGGTCAATTCTTATTCCATTGCCAGAGTTACGGAAACGTTATACGGAATTAGATAAGAAGAAACGGTACTTGGTCACCTGTGCGGCTGGTAAACGTGCGGCTGTTGCTGCCCTTTTGCTCAAACAACGTCACTTTGAAGTTACCACCATTGAAGGGGGTATGCGTGATTGGCCGTTTGAAACCCAGAAGAACATGGAAATTGAGCTTATCCTGTTTGATTTTTGTCCTTACGCGCAGCGCGCTCTGATTACCATGTTATATAACGGCAACCCGCACACACTGACGGTTATCGATCCAGAGAATTTGCCGCCATGGTTTGATCAGGTTTCTCCGCTGGGGAAAGTCCCTATACTTCGTGTTGATGGTAAAGATACCATTTTTGAGTCTTCAGTCATCAACGATTACTTGAATCAAATCTCTTCGCATCGTTTATTACCCAAAAATCCGCTCCGAAAGACGCAGTGTCGTAGTTGGATTGAATTTGGTTCTGCTTGTTTGTCAAATGTGACAGGTATGATAAAAGCCGCAACTGCCGAAAAATTTTACGAGGTACGGGATGATTTTATGAAAAATCTGCGGATTTTGGAGGCGCAAGTGGATAAACAGGGCCCATATTTTAATGGTGAACAATTCACGTTGGTGGATTCTACTTACGCACCGCTTTTTTTGCGTATGAAACATCTATTTG
>QNER01000083.1 GCA_003646175.1 Candidatus Parabeggiatoa sp. nov. 1 | reverse complement strand
TTGACCAAATTTTCATAACTCTATGATATTTATCATTAAAATAAAAAATAGCCTTTATCAATGCGTAAGTCCTAGAATTTAAAAAAACTCCCAAAAAATGAATGAACCATAGAGTTTAATCCTGAAAATCCTAAAATCCGGAAAATCCTGATTCAGACAATATTTTAACTGAATATGATTTTTGCCATTGCACCTGTCATACACTTGGTAAATGATTGAATTTAAAAAATCTCCCCAAAAATGAATGAACCATAGCGTTTAATCCTGAAAATCCTAAAATCCGGAAAATCCTGATTCAGACAATATTTTAACTGAATCTGATTTTTGCCATTGCACCTGTCATACTTGGTAAATGAATTTAAAAAATATCAAAAAAAATGAATGAACCATAGAGTTTCATTCTGAAAATTCTAAAATCCGGAAAATCCTGATTCAGACAATAAAAACTTATCTCAGCTATACCTTAGACATTATACCGATTTAATCTTAAGTGCTTGATTTTATTACATTTAGCAAAATCGCAATTTCAAGTAAATCAATGGGTTACATTAAATCGGTATAAACTCTCTTAACGAGAATAGAGTGACGAAAAGTACCATCAGGTTTTTGTGCCCCAATTTTTGACACTCACCTATTAAGTGGTTTGTTTATGCAAACACTAAACGCCGTTCCAAGGGTTCTGGTATAGGATCACCAAATTCTCGTGCGGTACTAATCCATAATTGAATCGCCTTATTAGCTTGGCTCAGAGCTTCTTGATCAGTTTTACCATGTGCCATACAGCCGGGCAGTTCTGGGACTTCTGCAATAAAACATTGATCTTCACGACTCCAGTAAATAATCACTTCATATTTATACATTATTCATCATCTCCCAACCGGTATTTTAAAAGGACAGATCGTACTTGACGTACTTGATAGGGTTTTGCGTGACTGCCATCTTTTTGTAGATTGATTTTTTCTTCGATACCCGCTTTACGAAAAATATGATGACTACTGCGTGTACGTTCATCAAAACCTAACTGTGATAACAACTGACACAATTCCTTAAATGAAATGTTAGTATCAGCCGCACCTTGGAGTATTTGTGATCTCAGTTTGTCATATTTTCCCACACTTATGTAGCTCCTATAAAAGTACAACGGATTAACGGAATAAACAGATTTTTGGTTGTCTGAATCATAATTTTCAGAATGAATGAATTACTCATGTTACGCGCAACGCTTCAAAATGATAAAGAGGGACAACCATAAAGAATTGCCCCTATATTTATATATTGTAGGGGAATCCCTAGCGGTTGCCCCTTTCATTTAACGGCCAGCAACAATCTCAAATCGCGAATAGCAAACTACGGCCTTCGCATTTCATTTAACGGCCATGAAAAAATCTTAAATCGCGAATAGCAAACAACGGCCTTCGCATTTCATTTAAAAACTCTATGACACACAACACTTCAAAATGAAATCGATGGGCAACCATAAAGGATTGCCCCTACATTTAATTATATATTGTAGGGGCAATCCCTTGTGGTTGCCCCCTTTGTGGTTGCCCCCTTTGCGGTTGCCCTTTCACCAAACATCATCATGGTATGGAACTTTCCGCTTTATTGCACAAACTGTGACATCGTCGAAGCAATGTGCGTAACATCAGTTAATCAATTGACTCGATATTCCGCTTAAACCGGGTTGCTTCACAATTAGGACAAGCTGGAATATAGTTTGGTTGATGGAAATGCAATGCCTTGCCACAATTGTCACAGTATAAAGTGCCTAACCCGGTAATTTCGCCGCTATACCATTGTGTCGCCTGACGAGCACGCTCGGCGAGATTCTCCAGTTCCTGTTGGGTTTGATCCACCATCAAGCTAAACATCTCCAGCAAACGATCTTCAATCAATTCCAAATCAAAACGGAACCAATCGGCTAATGCCTGCTCGGTGGTGATGATAAATTCAGCGGCATCGTGCAAATCCCGGCGTAAATAATCACCAATGCGTTCCGCTTCTTCGCGGGTAAGCTCTTCAAGTTCAACAGCTTTTTCTGTAGCGTATTCAATATGCTGTTGCAGTGTTCTTGTGGTGGACTGTTTTTGTGTTTTCTCAACCCGCTTCATCATTTTTTGATAGGCGGGGACTAAATTATCTTTTTTGTCTTCTTCAATGCTCATGTTGCTGTCCTTCTATAGTTTGTAAGAATAATAATTTAAGAATGAAACCGTAAAGCGTTTTGGAAACGCTTTACGGTTTTGCCCTAAATATTTTTCTGAACGTCTATATATTGGATGAAAGGATGAAAGGATATGAAAAGATTCTGATGCCGTATAAAAACTATTTATGTCAAGTGAGCCAAAATTCAATTCTATAATTATAATTTAATTATCCCGAAAAATTTTATCCTTGGAAAAAAAACAGCAATTCTAATTTACAGCAATTCTAATTTTGGAAATTCAATGGGTAGTCCTTACAAACCAATAGAAGTGTTCAAACCGTGGCCATTAGTAATTGGGAATTATAAACGATGAATTATAAATTTGAGTGACAAGCCCAAAGGCAAGCCTGCTCAAAATCAAAACCTTTGATGAACCTTATCGGCATTTTGGTTACCCTAATTCAAATGTTCATGTCACCAAAAACATTAAAAACGGTGGGCTTTCTATAGGTTGGTATATTAATGTAACTCATTGATTTTTAAGACCGGGTTTGGTTTGTAGGGACTACGCGAAAATAAATTCTTTAGAGAAGGGGAGAGGGGGGGGAGTTAAAAATTCAATTGGTTTCCTAATTGAGTACAACTGATAATTGATAAGCGATATAGTCAACACCAAAACAATCCATTGGGCTTTTTCTAAAACCAAGTTTCGTCAAAAAACTTAGGAATTTTCGTCACTGAAAGTTCTATTTATAACAATATTCAGTATAACTGAATTTACCTAGCAAGCACCGGCCCTTGACTGACTACCCGACCACTTTCCGCTTGTAATGCCATCATCGTCTGCTCCCCAACAATACCATCAGGATCGAGTTGTTGTAGACGTTGAAATGCAATGACTCGTTGTTTTAAAGCAGAGTCAAAGTATGGGGATAACCGCTCGCTGGGTAGTCGTCCCTCAATGATATCTAAGTGCTTTCTTAGCCAAACGACAGCTTTGTTGGTGATACCGACTTTAAGCATTGGCACGGGTAGCATAGGCGGTTGCCAAAGCAATAAAAATTGTCCTAGCCAATATTCATTAATTTCGCGAGTGGAGAACTCATAGGTTTCCCCCAAAATCTCCACAGTGACAATGTCGCCTTGCAAATGCGTTACAACCAAATGATATTGTTTAGGCTCATTGGTCATTATTAATTCAATAACGGCGGGCCGATTAAAATTGTAAATATCTTCCCAAGTGCCAGTTCTTAATAAACAGGCTAACCCGCGTGCTGCCGCACGTTGACAAGCTTTATCCCCCGCCAAACTTGCATAGTCCAAGTTCCACAGACCAAATAGCGTGACAAAGGCCGCGTCTGTAGAGGTTTTTGGCAAAATATTTACCAGACGAAGCGAAGCCGGCGGCGGGGTTTCTTCAACGGGTGAACTTGACTCTGTAGGAGGAACAACGATGGAAGAGGTAGAGGGGGGGGGCAATTCGGCATCACCCGGCGACAAAGAACTATCGTCGGAGTCAATGGTTGAATGATTGAAGAAAGGCAATGAAGGTAGATAAGTCCACCACGACATTAATCCACCAACAAACAAAGCAATTGCGAATAAGCCAACTAGCCAGCCCCGTTGCATACGCTTGCTGATGCTATCGCCACTGACTTCTTGTACTGCTCTACGGACAATAGGCGTATCTATCCTATTTTCATTTTTGACATATCCGCCCAACAAGGCGCGATCACAAATGATATTAATCAAACGGGGGATGCCGCCAGAATGACGATAGACGAGGCGTGTTGCGGTATCCGTAAACAAGGGACTCCGCGCACCGCTTATTGCTAAACGATGATTGACATAAGCTTGGGTATCTTTTAAAGATAAGGGTAACAAGTGATAACGCGCCGTAATGCGTTGTGCCAATTGGCGAAGATTATTGTGTTTCAACAGCCGGTTTAACTCTGGTTGACCCACCAAAATAATTTGCAATAGCTTTTGGCTGGCGGTTTCCAGATTGGTTAATAACCGTACTTGTTCTAGGACTTCTGTCGAGAGATTTTGTGCCTCATCAAGAATCAGTACAGTGCGACGCCCCACAGCATGGGCAGTGAGCAAATAGCTAGCCAGTGTGTCAATAAACTCTTTGAGGGTAAATTGCGGATCATAACTGATTCTCAACTCATCAAACAAAGCAGCCAGTAACTCCATTGACGTGAGCCGCGGATTAAGCAACAAAGCGACATCAACAGTCTCTGGTAATTGTTCAATCAGACTACGACAGAGGGTGGTTTTACCAGTGCCTACTTCGCCAGTGAGCAACACAAATCCGGGGCCGTCGTTGACACCATAGATCAAATGGGCCAAGGCTTCGCGGTGGCGTACACTTAAATAGAGGTAATGGGGGTCAGGCGTGATAGAAAATGGGGCTGCATTTAACCCAAAATGTGCTGTGTACATCTGACTCTATCGACTGTTATTTGCCGTTCCCACATTGATAAGGAGAGGAGGGAGAATGAGTACCCGGGACCGGACTCGAACCGGTACGGTGCTTCCGCACCAAGGGATTTTCTTACCAGCTACAGCTTTCGCTGCCACTTGTTAATTGAAATTTCGCAATCAATTAATTAATAATATAGTTTGTGGTCTGGACCCTGTCTTTGCCTTTAAATCGACCCTAACTTTTGGAGGATAAGGAGGATTTAGTCAGGCAGGAGCCGTATGGTCTCTACACTTTCTCAACTGAACCACATCGTTTTCTTTATTGGTTATCAGTTGAGCTTAGCTCGGCGTTGCCATTTTAAAGGTTTCACCGAATTAGACTCCATTCACCTAAAGATTTCGCCTCAGGTGCTCAAATTATTTAAGTCCCTTGCGTCTACCAATTTCGCCACCCAGGCATAATAAATGTGTTTTTTTAGATACGAAATAAAAATATGGTTTAAGAAATGGAGGCTGAAGCCGGAATCGAACCGACGTACACGGCTTTGCAGGCCGCTGCATAACCACTCTGCCATTCAGCCGATGGTTGGATAGTAATAATGTTGGAGCGGGAAACGAGATTCGAACTCGCGACCTCAACCTTGGCAAGGTTGCGCTCTACCAACTGAGCTATTCCCGCTTTTTAGTAACAAGCTGTAATTCTATCAATCAGTCTGAACCTGTCAAGGTTGTTGAATTTCATTTGTCAAAAATTTTTGGAGCGGGAAACGAGGTTCGAACTCGCGACCTCAACCTTGGCAAGGTTGCACTCTACCAGCTGAGCTATTCCCGCACTTAATGGATACTATCAATTCTACCAATTAGAATGGGCCTGTCAAGGGGTGTGTTGAATTTTTATTCAAAATCATCCCCCTAACTGTCGTCCCTTATCAGGGACGGGCGCAATCATAAACTATTTTTTGGTTGTTGGCAAGTTTTTTTTACCATAATTTTGCACAATTCTTGCTCAATTCCAGCTAAGTTATTATATAACTGTACTTTCGCTTATTTTTTCGGCTCAAAGTCATTTGTAAGTCATTGATTTTACGTTTTGACAATTCTCTGCAAGATTATCCAAAACCCGAAACGCCAAAAATAGAAGTGACTGAATTTATTAGATATCTTTATTATGCGTTGATTTTAAAGGTAAAAAATAACTTATTGAATTCTATGTCATTTAATTCACAAGGCACAAAAAAATAAGCGAAAAGACAGATATAAATATAAATAAATAGGATAATTCATTTCATCAACATTTGTCAACATAGAATATAAATGTCTGTTAAGTTGACCTGTATCGTCACAATCCTTAATCAATAGAGTTTATACCGATTTAACCTAACCCATTGATTTAATTTAAATTAAATTAGCATTCACACAAGTGTCATAAAATCAAGCACTTAAGATTAAATCGGTATAAGGTCTAATGAATTTATTTATGATAGAGGTCAAGTTTTTAACTTCAAAACTATAACATAATAATAAATCAATAGCCAACAATTTTCAAAACGTGCGTGCCCTCACAATATTGGGGTTGGATTAAGGAATTCAAGGGGGTTACCAATTTTTATTTTTAATAATTTTTATATAATTTATACTTATTTAACGTAATCCATTGATTTAATTGAAATTAATCTTCACACAAATGTCATAAAATAAAGCACTTAGGCGATTTCCGGAAAACTAATATACCAAGCTGCGGTGGGATGAATCGGCGTAAAAAACTACCCACCCTGGTATTTTCTTTCTCGGAAATCGCCTAAAGTTGCACAGGGCGCATTCCTATTTTCCTGCTCAATAACTACAAACGCGAGTTCTACTTATTTTTCAATGAGTTAAAAATACATAAATAGCACATAAAAATATGTGCTATATTTTTTTTAAAAGTATGAGGCTCTTGCAAAACTGTCTAAAAAAAGTTTGTTTATTTTATGGAATATAAAAGTAGTAGGTATGAGCCTCTTGCAAAACTCTTGTGCATAAACTAATAAAACAATCACTTATGAAGAAACCTTAGCATGTAACATATTGATTTATGGTTGGCGCGTCAGAGTTTTGCAAGTACCTCATAATATAATCCTTTTTTAGAAATCCTTTCTAAAATGCATCGCATTGAAGTTATTGCTGAGGTATTTATCGCTCGGTAGTTACCCGGAAAATGGGAATACGCCCAGTTGCACATTGTATGTCGTGAAAATTGGAGATTAAGAATTGGGAATGACCAACCGCGACTAACATTTTTTTTGCAAAAAAAACTTTAGCCGCGAACCGATTCTTAATCGGTTAGAGTCCTTGTTAAGTACCAAACCAATTAAAATCTTCAACCTTTGTCCACTGTATCATAACCCGACTTGATTTAACAAGCGTTGGCGATTAGCCCTACCTGCGTTGTCAAACACGTCATACCAAACCCCTTTTTGCGCCAGTTCCTTCAAATCTTTAAAACGCAGCCCGTTGGGTTTGTCCACATGCCGAACTCCCCCTGATTGTCCAATATCAAGTGAGCGATTTTCCCGATCGCAGACTAAAGCTAGTGTCCACTTGTAGTCCACGTCCTTTTTCAGACGGACTTTCAAACCACTCAGTGAATAGTTATGGAGCCCCGGTTTCACCGAAAGACTGGCTGACATTTCCAACAACGGTTTAAACGAAAAGTCCTCTGTCATTTCCTCTATGGTGAGTGCAAATGTGCCTTTCACCTCTTTGTTGACACGCCAATACAGTGTAGGCTGTGCCCGGATGGTGTATCCTAGACGCTCAGGGGCAACGATCTCGATTTTAAAATCAGAAGAGAGATTGGGAACACTGGGACATATCCCCCGTGCGTCGGGTTCGACCCGAATGCTAGGGCCGCCTTTTATGGGGGCCACGTACCTGAGATAATCCTGTGCAACCACTTCGTTTGCAAAAATAAATAACAGTGTTAACATTAACGACCATGATGCGTATTTCATTGATTGTACTCCTTTTTTTGGTAAGTTCGTCTGGTTTTGCCTGCGACTATTCGCCTTATAAAGGACAAAAACTTAATACAAAACAATTGGACGATATTTTGTCACAACATGCCTTGTGGCTTCAAGATAATCAGGAATTGGAAAAACCTAATAATAATGACCCGCGTCGGGGCCATCTGTGCGGTGCTGATTTGACCAAAGCCTATCTTGTCAAGGCTAATCTCACCATGGCTGATTTGCGTCAAGCTAATTTAAGCCATGCCAATCTTGAAAAAGCGCGTTTGCACCGGGCATGGCTAGATAATGCCAATTTCCATGAGGCCGATTTGTCCGGTGCGGATTTATCCGAGGCTTATTTGTATGATACCAGTTTAACCCATGCCAAACTACACAATGCTAATGGGCAACGGGCCAAATGGCTAAACGCCGATTTAACCGGTGCTATGTTAAACAGTGCTGATTTAACCGGTGCCGATTTCTACAAAGCCAATCTTGCCGGTATCGAAGCTAACAATGCCAACTTTACCAAAGCTAATCTCCCTGAGACTAATTTGAGTCACGCAAGCCTTGAGTATGCAAATTTTACGGATGCCGTCTTGCAAAAGTCAAATCTTACCCGCGCGAATTTAACTCATTCTGTAATGACACGAGCATTGTTGCATTATGCGAACCTGACCGAGGCGCGTTATTTCCCAAAATATGGAACGGCCCCTGACATCATTGGCCTTACCAGTGCGAAAAATTTTAACACGGTGATCTGTTACGATTTTCCGATGGGGGCCCCTGCCCTTGTTGAACTGCGGGAAGCTTACAAAAAAGCGGGCATGCGCCAAATGGAACGGCTGATGACCTATATGCTAAAATCGGAAGAACGCAAGCTCAACTGGGAACGAGGTGGATGGGCAAGGGTTAGAAGTGCTCTCAGCTATGCATTCTTTGAACTGCCGAGCGGGTATGGGCTTTACCCACAACGTCCCTTGACCATTGTTATTATCATGTTTTTTTGGTTCACTGTCATATATTGGTTTGGACTCAGAATCGGTTTTGGTCATCCGTTTCTTGAGATTCGGTGGCCCCCTCGGTACGCAACAAAGCGAACTGCTATCAATATTATGAAAGGTGACACTCGGCGTACTTCTAATGTTTGCGTAACGGTTGAAGAGGATGGTGGGCTACGACGTTACCCTCGTTGGTTAAAACGTAAACAGCTTAAAAGCCTAAAAGGGCGATTTAAGAAAGAATTCAGATTATTAAGAATATCCCTACACTTGAGCCTCCTCAACGCTTTTCAAATCGGGTGGCGTAATTTGAATATTGGATTGTGGATTACCTATTTCCAAACGCATCAATATTTTTTCTATACACGAGGTTGGCTTAGGAAAGTGGGTGGACTCCAATCGGTGCTGTCTTTTTATATGTTGATATTATGGGTATTAACACAGTTTGGCAGGCCATTTGAATAATTTGGGAATGGGGAATGGGTAATGGGTCATAGGTAATCATAGTCCATCAAAAAATAAGGAATTCTATTTCTTTTGAGGAACTTGCAAAACGCTAACATTCAACCATAAATAACTTACATGTGATTAGGTTATGGTAAGTTATTGATTTATCGTTTATGCCCAAGCGTTTTGCTTGCAAGAGGCTTTTTTGACAACGATTTTTCATACCCACCACTGATTGATTCAGTATCTGAACGAGACCTTCGCCAACCTATTTTGAACAGGATTTAACGGATTAACGGATTGACAGAATTATTTAATCAAGCGCTTATCGATCAAGATTCTGATTGTCAAGCAAGAATTTTCAAGCAAGAATTTTGATGCTACTTTAAAATCCTGTTATATCTATAGACGTTCAGAAAAATATTTAGGACAAAACCTTGTAACTACTCAGCCCTGAAAGGGCGCTTTATTAAAGCCCAGGGCAACGCCCTGGGAACAATCATAAACGCCTGTACCTGGTAGTTACACAGGCTATAATAATTCGCCCTTTCAGGGCTGAGTAGTTACAAAACCGTAAAGCGTTGCAAAAACCTTGAAGGTTTTTAACTGAAATGATTTATCTGAAAAACTATATTAATCCGTTAAATCCTGTTCAACATGAGTTGATTGGCGAAGGTATTAATAAATAAATGAATTATAAAAACTCACCGTTTTTTGGAATACACCTATTGTCCATTGCCCATTCCTTATTCCCCATTGCCCATTACCTATTGTCACAGCCAATTCCCTATCAGTAAAAATGGGGCCCAATAGGCGGGATGCCTAAATCGTCCATCACTGGCTATTTTTATCTGCGCCTGTTGGAGTGCTTTGGCCTTAGACATGTCAGGCTTTTGCAGTTGATGATAGAACTCTTGCATCAGCAGAGTCGTTGATTGATCATTCACCGCCCAAAGACTGGCAAGCGCACTCCCCACCCCGGCTTTAATCGCAACCCCTGCCAATCCTAATGCCGAACGTTCATCACCCATTGCGGTTTGACAAGCACTGAGCGTTAATAATTCTATTGGATTATCACGCTTTAAGACTAATAAATTCTCCAGTTTCTTCATTGTGAGCTTGTCATCGTAGGTGAGTACAAAGGTGTCCTCCAGATTATGGTTAAATTGTCCATGTGAGGCAATGTGAACAATTTTATAAGGTTTTTGTTTCAAACTTTGTTGCAAGTTCCCCAGTGTAAATTGTTTATCTAAAAATTCATCACTCCCACCAAATAATGATTTAATACTATTAATTTCGTGCGGTACGTTCTTAAGTGGCGTAAATCCTTGCACGGCTTCGGACAAACCATTGAGCATGATTTGTAAATTCTCTTTGGGAAGTGAGTGCGTACTTGTGAGATATAAACTAGGTGTAGTGGCGAGCGCATACTCATGGATTAGAAAAACTTTATCATTATTATTGAATAGCCCTGCCATTGGAATTAAGCGCAAAGCACCGTCTGGTATGGTGATAAGCGTCTTAATTTGATGTTTAGCCAAATGAGGTTTTATAGGAACAATCAACCAATCATAAAGTTGACGAGCTTGCTCGATAAATCGTCCACTGGCTTTATTCTGGATATTATAGTGCAAACGCTTGGCGGTTTTTGAAATCTTATCGCCCGGCACGTCTGTCCTAACCCGACATAAGCTACCTGAAAAGTTAAGCAATAACTCGGTACGATCCGGTAAAAGCACGGGATACAGGACAGCAGTGCCTTGTTCTAATTCAGGGACTTTGAGCGCCTGTTTTGAAATGGCTTTTTCGCCAAAATAGTCTTGCAATTCAACACGCTTTGCGCTTTCAAGCGTTTGCTGTACTTCTACTAACTGACCTTTTTGTTGTAGCAAAACATCTACAAGATTGTCATAAGCCGGAGAAATCTGGTTTTCAAAAGATCCTTCCGCCTTCCCGTCGCTAGTATCAGCCCATTTTTTCAAGGGTTCTAGGTAGTTAACCGCTAAAGCAGCTAATAATGTAATGGTGAATAGTAATATAAATTTTCTGAACATGGTTTACTCAGAAAAGTCATGGATTGAACTTTTCAATTGTGTTCACAGGTAAAGTTTTGGCACGCAAAAACTTTAGCTGGGAATTGTGAATCATTAAATAGTGTTCGCGCCTAAAGTTTTGGCGCGAATTGTGAAGTAAGGCTATGGGGTATTTGCTGGGCGGTGCGGGATTTCTAACCCCGCCGGCAACGTTTCTTATGGGCTTAAAAAAAATAACTCTGGAAAAACCGACGAGGTTTGGTAACGCTCTACGATTTAACAAATATGGGTATAGGCTAATGGCACGGACGAAAGGAAAAATCCCCCGAACAAGGTGTGATGAAAAGGAATTATTAATTTATACCAATTTATCGTTTGGTTGTTTGTCGGGCTTTTCATAATTCACAATTCGCTATAGAAGTTTTTCTAGAAAAACTAAATTTTATTATTTGGGAGTTGCCATAGCGGTCAGGCGATTGTGATGTTTCATAATGTTTCAATGCCGGGCGTGGTGGAGAACCCCGCCCACAACATTTCATAACGTGTCAATGGTCAGGCAAACCATGACGAACACTTTGATACGTTTCAATAAATGTCAGGGGGTGGCTAGTGTGTGGCCAAAACAATGGCTTATGCTATTCCCGAAACCTAAAAATTAACGCTGAGGAAGCGTAAACCAAAAGCGGCTGCCTTTTCCGACTTGACTTTCAACCCCGACCTCACCACCCAGTTTAGTGACGATGCGATGAACAATTGAAAGGCCGAATCCATGCCCCTCGCGGCTACGATGTTTGTCAAGTCGCAAGGCTTCGATAAAAAGTGTTGAGGCTTTATTTTCTGTCATTCCATCGCCGTGGTCTTGTACCCAATACTTAACCACTCCGTCTTTCTCCTCAGCCCCGATTTCAATGTTTGCCGGTACACCACCGTATTTTAACCCATTGCTCAAGTAATTCATCCAGACTTCTTTAATCCAAGGGGAATAACCCAAAGCGTCAGGAAGTTTATCTGGTACCGCAATTGAACCATAAGACTTTTTCTTTTCCGGCTCAAGCTGTTGTGTTACCAACAGAATAATTGGGCGCATGTTTAAGGGCCGAATTTCTACCTCTTTTGAAATGATAGCCAGCAGCAGTAGGAGAGAATCCATAATTTCAATAGATTTATTACCAGACGACAAAATGACTTGGAGGAAATGACGGCCGTGCATATCTAGTTGGTTGCTGTGACTCCCTAATAATCTCTCGGCAAAATCCAGCATTTCACCAATGGGACTCCGTAAATCATCAGCAACGGAACGATAGAACGCTTCTAAGTCAGCATTGGTTTGGTGTACGTTTTCGACCGCATACTCAACTTTCTCTTCAAATGCACCAAGTAAGCCGGCAAGTTGTTTAGCCATAGAAGTAAATGATAAAGCCAATTCACCCAATTCATCCTGTCGCTTGATGTCAGTGTCAAGAATCCACGTTTTCCAATCACTATTACTTAAGTGCTTAATGTGTCGATTGAGTTGGAGAATGGGCTTGGTAACGTGCTGTGCCGCAAAAATGCCAATGATAATTGCAAGCCCCACCGCAAGTAATGATAACCCCAATGTCCAAAGCGTATTATACTTAATCCCTTCAGTGAAATCGGTATCGGGAATTGTTACCGCAATAATCCACTGGATGCCACGTCTGCTATAAACGGATAGCTCTGTAGTTCGGCCGTCTAATTTCACCGTTTCGCTACGCTGCTGTTTTGCGAAAAGTGAGATACTGTTCCAGTTATGGGCTATGTGCTGGGCCACAGATTGAATGACCGAGTCTCTACTTCTTGACGCACTCAAGGGGCGTGGCTGTCTTCCGCCTACTGAAAGCGGCGTATCTATGGACGCTGCAACAAGTTTCCCGGTATGATCCATAATAAACGCTTGCCCCGTTTGCCCAATTTTCATGCCCTTCAGAAAATCAGAAATTTGGGACAGGATAAAATTGGCACCGAATACGCCCCGCAGTTTTTTATTTTCATCAAAAACAGGCACCGCATGTGTGATCTGAAGAACATCTCTATGTGCTGACACGTAAAGATCAGACCATGTTGCGTCGCCGGCCTTTTTTGCTTTCAGGTACCAAGGGCGGTTACGTGGATCATATTTTTTCGCCCTCGTGTATGAAATCCGTTGGCCCTTCCTATCTATTTCATAAATAGATCGCAGTGGTGCTGAATCAGCATCACGAATTTTGAGAACGGTTTTAGCCGCTATCCGCTGAACACCAATAAAATTGCCTTGCTCATCACCGTAGAAAACATACGGCATATCAGAAACATTCACTTGATGTTGAAATTGTTGAGCAAGATAGTCAAAATCAGACGTATCAAGGTTGGTATTGAGCGCGTTTACAAGGTCAGGTGTCTGAAGGAAATGGTGGATGTGTTGCCTAATCCGTGCTGAAATTTCGTGATGAAGGTGTCCGCCAATCTCACCGACAGCACGTTGTCCATTGTAATAGGATACCCCAATTATCACGGTTGCAAGTGCAACGATAAGAGTGACGAGAGGGACTGTGAATAGTGTGCGAATAGATTTAGTCATAGAATTAATACCCTTGTTGCAAGTAAGCCAACAAAGGTTTTTTAACCTCATAAAAACCAAGTTTTTAGCAAAAACCTTGTTGTCCCCTTAATTAGTTAGTGGGGATGATTGGTTTTTTGGCTTAGAGGCGGTGAAAAAATTGTCAAAATGGCCGAGTTTTCGTCTGTAACTCATTGATTTTTAATTCTATAAACGGTCAAAAAACTAATATTTTCACAGCCTCTGAGTAAAAATTTTAAAAGATTTATCTGTATCTGCTTAGGCAACTCACAAAAATAAATATACCAACGAACAACTTGCCGCAAAGTGATACATACGCCACAAAAGCGATAGCATCACTTTCGTCATTGATATTTTATTATTTGGGAGTTGCCTTAGATGTTAGTCATATTTTGGCAACGGTGGGAATCCACACCAAAGGCAACTTATCTTTACCCATATAAGTCGCGTCGTTCTTGAAAATTATGAATGGTGAATGGCGAATCAGGGTTGAACTTTAGTCTAATTTTTTGAAAGAAAAGACGATACCGGAAAGTTAAACTAAGCCTGTAAAGTTTCCAGTCCAGACTCGTCTTCAAAACGGTACATGAGACTAATCCCGAATACCGCTCCTCTCTATATAATGTCATTTTACCGACTTTGCGTTCCAATGCTTCT
>QNER01000082.1 GCA_003646175.1 Candidatus Parabeggiatoa sp. nov. 1 | reverse complement strand
TAAGGAAAATGTGTACTACTTTGACTATGGTAATAGCCGCTTCGTGGTGATGAATAATAACTACTGGTATAGTGGGTTACCGGAAAAATTCGGTGGTAACTTAGAAGGCTACGTTCTGGATGACCAAATGGCATGGCTAACTGAGGTGTTCAGTCAAACTAAGGCTGATGATTCAATTGCTCACCTCTTCCTCTTTGCTCAAGAACCGTTGTTCCCCAATGGTAGCCAAATCAAGAGCGGGATGTGGTATCAAGGTGGCGAGCCGGCTAAGAATGGCGGTTTTGACCGTACTTATGTGGTTAAACGTCGTGACGAAATATGGCGGGCTTTTGTCGGCACAGGCAAGGCAATGTTAGCTAGTTTTGGCGATGAACATAATTACAGTCGTACATTCATCACCCAAGATAAAGAGGGTAATGATTTTGAGCATCCCGTTTGGCAAGTGATATCGGGCGGTGCTGGTGCACCTTACTCCGCTGAACTAAGAACGGATTTGCCTTGGAGTGGTAACGTGAAGAAGTTCAGCACTCAGATGAGCTACACTTTACTCAAGGTTAATGGAAACAAGGTCATGTTTGAGGCCTATAACATTGACGGCATTTTGTTTGACCGTGTTGAACTGACTAAAGTTATTCGGTAGTTCGAGTTGTGTAATGCACGTAAAATAAACCAAGTTTTTGTCAAAAACTTGGTTTCTCATCGCTACATTATGCAGAACTATCCAAAAAGTATTTTGGTGGGCCGTTGCCCACCATAACAAATGAGAAGATCATAATGTTATTAACGACAATGATTGTAGTAGGAGGCGTTTTATATGGTGGTAAAAAAATTTACCAGCAACGCTTCAAAATAAAACAATTAGTTAAATGGGAAAACGTTACCTCTAAATCCCCAGTTTCTAAAAAGAACAAAACATTAGTCGATATAACCCAACAAGCGAATAACCGTAAAAAGCAAATCCTGACTCGCAATCTCGTTCTTATGGGTGTTTCTCTTGGCGTTATGATTGCCGTTTTTCCATTGTTTCCGCCTATCCAATTTTTGGCTATTCCGATCATTTTATACGCATCAAAACCAGTATTGCAAAAATCATTAGACAAATTAAAACAAGGCATAATTGGGGCAGATATACTAAATCTCTTATCCATTTTAGGCTGTCTTCTTTTTGGCTTTTATTTTTTAGGTTTGTTTGCACTGTTTATATATAGCATAGCCCAAAGAGCGATAACCAAGGTTCACGAAGATTCTCACAGCAACTTAGTTGATGTATTTCAACAAATACCCAAATCTGTGTGGATCATTGTCGATGACGTTGAACTACATATTCCTTTCCAAGAGATCAAAGTTGGGGATATTGTGGTTGTTCATGCCGGTGAGGTTATCCCAGCAGATGGCATTGTCACCACCGGGTTCGCGAGTGTTGATCAACAGATTCTGACAGGCGAAGCCAGGCCTGTTGATAAAGGCGTTGAGGATCAAGTTTTTGCCTCAACCACTGTCCTCTCAGGACAGATTTTTATTCAAGTTGAAAAAGCAGGCGAAGAAACAACCGTGGCTAAAGTGGGGCAGGTTTTAAATAATATGGTTTCCTTTAAATCCGCAAAGGAGTTACGGGCTGAAAGATTAGCTGATAAAACCGCTCTTCCCACATTAATAGCAGGCGGAATTGCTTTCCCTATTTTGGGAGCCTCAGGGGCTTTGGCGGTTTTAGGTTCTCATTTTACCAATAAAATGCGGATGATTGCATCACTTAGTATATTAAATTACCTCAATGTTGCTTCTAAAAATGGGATTCTTATCAAAGATGGCCGTGCATTAGAATGGCTTAAACAAGTGGATACTATTATTTTTGATAAAACCGGCACGTTGACCGAAGAACAACCCACTGTTGGTCTCATTTTTTCCAGTACTGATTATAGTGATAATGATGTTTTACGCTATGCGGTTGCCGCTGAATATAAACAAACGCATCCCATTGCCAAAGCGATTATTCAAGAAGCCGAAAAGTTGGATTTACTAATTCCAACTATTGATGAAACCGAGTATCAAATTGGGTATGGTCTGACGGTTCAAGTAGAAGGTAAAATCGTGCGTGTTGGTAGCAAACGATTTATGGAAATGGTCAAACTCCCAATTCCATCAAGGCTTCAGGAAGTGGAAAAAGTTTGCTATCAAGAAGGTCATTCATTGATAATGGTAGCCGTGAACGAGCAATTAATCGGTGCAATTGAGTTACTACCAACAATTCGTCCAGAAGCCAAAGCGGTAATTCAACAATTGCGTCAACTTCCGCAAATTAAGGCCACCTATATTATTTCCGGTGACCATGAAATGCCAACTCGCAAGCTCGCTAAAACGCTGGGGATTGATCATTACTTTGCCGAAACCCTTCCCGAAAACAAAGCTAAGATCATTGAAGAGTTGCAACAAGAAGGTAAATTTATTTGTTATATAGGTGATGGGATTAATGATGCCATTGCGTTGAAACAATCTCAGGTTTCTATTTCTCTGCGTGGGGCTTCGACTGTTGCTACAGATTCTGCCCAAATTATCTTGCTGGATAAAGGGCTACAACACTTTAATTTGTTATTCGATATTGCCAAAACTTATAACCGCAATATGGATGTCACTCTTGCTTTGGTAGTCACCCCCACTTTTGTTGGAATAGGAGGTGCCTATTTACTGGGATTTGGTTTGGGCAGTACTGTTTTTTTGAGTATGTTCGCATTATTGAGTGGAACAGGTAGTGCAATGTTTCCTTTGTTTTATGAACCATCAAAAAAATTGGACTTGATGAGCCCCCAAATAACAAGAGAGGAATCTGCACCGTCACTAGAAACCAATGATTTATAGTAACTACTCAGCCCTGAAAGGGCGTTTTATTAAAGCCCAGGGCAGCGCCCTGGGAACTCAGCCCTGAAAGGGCGTTTTATTAAAGCCCAGGGCTGCGCCCTGGGAATGGGAACCTTTTTCCTGGGGCGTTGCCCCAGGCTATAATAATGCGCCCCGTTGGGGCTGAGTAGTTACGAATTATAATTAATTGTCATAATTGTTGTTATAAATAATTTTTTATGAACGAATTTAAACAAGCGCAAGAATTATACGATCAGCAAGCGTTATGCTATGCTGAACAAGCGAATGCCAATAAAAAGCTGCTAGATACCAGAAAACTCGTCTATAGTTTATTAAGCCCAGTTAAAC
This sequence comes from Candidatus Parabeggiatoa sp. nov. 1, assembly GCA_003646175.1. Classification (GTDB taxonomy): domain Bacteria; phylum Pseudomonadota; class Gammaproteobacteria; order Beggiatoales; family Beggiatoaceae; genus Parabeggiatoa. The sequence goes on along the minus strand of QNER01000082.1, from coordinate 11,180 downwards.
ACAAAAAAATCTTAAGCATCGGCTGTGGTGATGGTACCGAATGCGTGTCGTTTGCAGAAAACGGTGCCAAAGTGGTTGGCATAGATAGCTCCAGTGAACTGATAACCCTTGCGAAAAATAAATACTCGGAATTGGGAATTGACTTTTTGGTGATGGATTATGAGGAAACCTCCTTTGAAGAGGCGACATTCGATGGTATTATTTCCATTATGTCAATCATGTATAAAGCCGATCTGACAAAAGTGTTGTTTGAATTAAAACGCATCTTAAAGCCGCACGGCAGCATGGTTATGGTGGTACCCCATCCGGTTAGAAAAATGATCAAATATGCTCACTTTGATTATTTTGCTTCTGGTTTACATTACGAAACCTGGGAAAATGTGACAAGATACAATTATTATAGGACGATAGAAGAGTACTATCGGTTGATAAAAGCAAGCGGCTTGAGTATTGAAAGCCTATTGGAACCAAAGCCTCAGCTTGATAAACCTTATCAAGTTATAAATAACATTAGCGAACATCTGTATCCTCATGCCTTAATATTTGTCTTACAGAAAGATTAATTGAGTTTTGAACCAAGTACAGCGAATTCCAGAAATCAGTGAATTATATTTGTTCACTAAGACATCCTAAATGAATTGTGAACCTATTTGAGAAAAATTTTTCGGCAAAATTGACAAATCACAAATCATTTAGGAACACTGTATTATAATAGCGACTCGTTAAAAAACCATTCCTACCAAAACTCATTCATTCATTCGTTTCAGGCACACCTTGCACGCAAGAAAAACGCATTATGACAATACTTTTTCTATTCGGTTTATTGTTTTTGTTTTTGATTATCGGCGTACCGGTTGCGATTGCATTAGGACTCTCCAGTGTTTTAACCATTTTATTCTTCTCTAATGACTCGTTGGCTTCCTTGTCTTTGAAACTCTTTCAAAGCATGGAACATTACACCCTTCTCGCCATTCCCTTTTTTATCCTTTCCGCGACATTTTTATCCACCGGCGGGGTGGCGAAACGGATTATCCGTTTTGCGATTGCCCTTGTTGGATCGTTGCGCGGTGGGATGGCGATGGCTTCGGTATTAGCGTGTATGTTGTTTGCGGCGGTGTCGGGATCATCGCCGGCAACGGTGGTAGCCATTGGTTCCATTGTTATCGGTGGTATGGTTGCGACTGGTTATAGCAAAGAATTTGCCGCTGGTGTGGTGGGCAGTGCCGGCACATTAGGGATTTTGATTCCGCCCTCTATCGTCATGGTGGTTTATGCCGCTATTACCGAAGTTTCTGTTGGGCGACTGTTTGTTGCTGGAATTATGCCCGGCATATTAGCAGGTTTGATGTTAATGGCCGGTATTTATTTTTTAGCGCGAAAACGCAATTAGCCGAAAATGCAGCCAGCCTCATGGCGTGAAGTTTTTGAATCAGGTGTCGATGCTATTTGGGGATTATTACTGATCGTGATCGTCATGGGCGGTATTTATAGTGGCATTTTCACCGCGACAGAAGCGGCAGCGGTGGCAGCCGTTTATGCATTTATCATCGCGGTGTTTTTTTATCGTGATCTCAAATTCCGTGACGTTCCCAAAGTGTTAACTGATTCTGGCAAAGTCACCATCATGTTAATGTTTATTATCACCAATGCCATGCTGTTTGGACATGTGTTGACGACAGAACAAATCCCCCAACAAATTGCTGAAGTTATTATGAGTGCTGGTATGGCACCATGGCTGTTTTTGGTGGTTGTCAATGTGTTGTTGTTGATTGGGGGCAGCTTTATGGAACCGTCGGGGCTGCTACTGATTGTCGCGCCGATTTTATTTCCGATAGCGGTAGAACTCGGCATCGATCCCATTCATCTTGGGGTTATCATGGTAGTCAATATGGAAGTCGGGATGATCACGCCACCGGTGGGATTAAATTTATTTGTGCTGGTGGGTATTACCGACATGCGTTTAGTCGAAGTGATTAAGGCGGTAGTGCCTTGGTTACTTATCTTATTGACTTTTTTGATAATGATTACTTATATTCCCCAAATCAGTCTATTTTTGCCGGATTTAATGTTTGGGCATCAGCGGTAAGGTGTGTGCCCAAACGGATACTCTCTGGGGTGGTGAAAATTGTTGTGAAGTGTGAATGAAAAGCATATTGGTGTATAGTTTTTCAGAAAAATAATGTTCGACGCAAAAACTAGAGCAAAGAACACAAGCCATAACGGATAGTATCCGACTCGATGGGATGCTATCCGTGAAGTTATTTAACGAATGATGGGCCTATAAACGAATAAGGTATCAAATACCTATGTACAGGACAAAAATTATAACATATTGATTTTAAAATTGATTTTGTGATGCTATCGCTTTTTGTGGCGTATGTATCACTTTTGCGAAATATCGATGCCATAACCACCAGTGCTATCGTTTGAGTGAGACTATTACCACAAACTTTTTCACGAGGGTTTGAGTGAGACTATCGCCAAAAAAGCGATAGCATCACGGCTTGAACACTTTTTTGTCCTGTACATAGATCAAATACTTGATGATTTTATGATTTATTAGACATGGAAGGCAAAAGTTCGAGCGAGAAATAGCCACGAAAGATAAGTTTAAGTTTGCTTTTTTATGGGATTATCAATCAATCTAAGCCAGGTTTTAATTCGTTTATCCACGTAATTAGTTGTACTTAACCGTGAAAACCTATTGTATTCAACAGATAGGTGTTAAGCGTTCATTACACTAATCCATTGTAATAGGCGGTGGTACCAAAGTTTTGCTATTCCGCAATTAGTTAATGACGACAATCCAAACCTATTGCCAGCAATAACAAACATTCAAAGGAACCCATAATGACTCATTCATTTTCTCAACCTGAGCTTTTCCAACCTTGGAATAACGCTTGTGAACACTGGCTGTTGAATCAAGCGACAGATTTAGAACAATTTTTCCCGGCAGATGAAGAACTCCAAGAAAACCGCGATGAGGAAAAGCGAATTGCGGATGTTGCGCTCAATGGTTTTATTAGCACAGCTGCCATTTTTGGCGCAATTGACATCGGTTTGTTTGAAAGCCTCGAATCGAGTCCATCTCAATTAGACTCGTTAGCACAGCAACTCAATGTGCCCACAAGTCATCTCAATCGTTTGCTCTTAATCCTGCAACGTCTTGAGTTAGTGACACTGAAATCAGAAAAATGGAGATTACAAGCACCAGCCCGGCGTTTTTTTACGCCCACTGCCCCAACCTTCGAGCCTTATCTCTGGTCGCGATTAGCCATGACTCGCCAGTTTTTGCAGAACTATGCCACCGAATGGGGTGACATAATGCGGGGAAAACGGCAATTCGATGAGTTGCAGTGGCCGCCTCGTAATGAGCAAGAAACCCGCGACTTTGAACACATCATGACCGCTGAAGCGCCCTATATTGCGGCCCGGCTGAAACCCGTTATACAAGAAAAGCCAATCAAACGTTTGCTTGATGTCGCAGGTGGCAATGGGACTATCGCGGCCTTGTTGGCACATCAGCAATCTGACTTACAAGTGGATGTGTTAAATTGGCCTCACGTTGCACCGCTTATCACTGAAACTGCCGAGAAGTTTCATCTTACCGAGCGAGTTCGTCCCCTGCCCGCCGATTTTGTGGATGACTACTTTCCAACCGATTATGATGCGGTGCTATTTTCACGGGTATTGTTCAATTGGCCTGATGAAGTGGTTATCAAGTTGTTGAGCAAAGCGTGTCATGCCCTCAAATCAGAAGGGCGGATCATGATTTGTGAACGCATGAAAGGCCCGGCTGAAGGTGTGAGCCGTACTTGGTTGACTTTTATGGCGACGAGTGTCAACGCTCAGGTATTTGGACGGACTCCTTTGAGGTGGATTGATTTACTGGATCAGGCGGGTTTTTACAATCCCCGCTTGGAAGGTGATGACTCATTTGAAGGGTATGGTGTGATTCAAGCGTTTGCCAGTCCTGAATTGAATGAGGCTGAACAACTCCGGCCTTCCAAAAAGGTTTATCAAAATGGAGATACTGTGCAGGTAACGGTGCCCCCCTCACCAGAGGGACAAACGCAATATTTGGGCCTTAGAATGCCTAACAGACAAACTTTTATCTTGGATCAGTTTAATACGTTGCGTCCCTTTGATGGTGTGAGATTACCGGCGTGGAAAGGCGGTGATGTTGCAATGGAGCAAGTGATATTACCGAATATTCCGCGTGGAAAATATTTGCTTTATTATTTATACGCGCCTGAAGATGTTAAACCAATGCTTGCTTTTGAGCAATGGACATTAAACGTATCGATGTTTCGGGTAAATTAAATCCCATATAATAAGTATTGACATTATCAGGAGTCGGCCAGATTTATCTTGGTTCTTCCAAACTAAAGTTTGGACTCCATCCTACTTGCATCCCTCAGAAGGGATGCTATCCGTTACGCTAATCCCAAACTCTGCCACAAACATTTTCCACCACTGGTTTTATCAATTGCCGCTAAACGTTGTCCATGGGCTTGTAATTCTTCTTCGGTGGGGGCAATTGTGGTTAAAGCGGCTCTATTTGATGAGATGCGTTTAATGGTATCGTGCCCTGAAACTTCGGTTTTGTCGTCGTTAGCCAATAAACTCACTTGTCCACCTGTCATCGCTAAGTACACTTGGGCGAGAATTTCCACGTCAAGCAACGCGCCATGCAATTGACGATTAGAATTGTCTACATTATAGCGTTTGCATAACGCATCAAGATTGTTTTTTTGCCCAGGGTGACGTTCTCTGGCTAAGGCGAGGGTATCGATAACTTGACAGTAGTGGCTCAGCGGTTGCCAGCCTTGTTTGAGCAATTCCAATTCGTGGTTGATAAAACCGACATCAAAGTCGGCATTATGGATAATCAGTTCAGCCCCTTTGATAAAGGCCATGAATTTGTCTACCACGTCAGCAAAACGCGGTTTATCTTGGAGAAATTCATCGGTGATGCCATGGACAGCAGCGGCTTGGGCATCCATTTTGCGATTAGGTTGTAGGTATTGGTGATAGCGATTGTCGGTGATGTGGCGATTTGATATTTCTAGACAACCAATTTCGACAATGCGGTGGCCTTCTTTTGGATCGAGGCCGGTGGTTTCGGTGTCTACGATAATTTGGCGCATAAGTCTCTCCTCTAAGATTTCCGTGCAAGGTACGCCTTGCACTCCTGCGGAACCTTGGCGTGAGTTATCATTCGTTTCAGGCGAACCTTGTATGAAAAAGCGGCGTTATCATTCGTTTCAGGCGAACCTTGTACGAATTATCAGGAGTACAAGGCGAACCTTGTACGAAAAAACGGCGTGATGATAGAGTGACATTCTATATCAACCAAGATATTTTTATACTGGAAGTACAACGGATTGACGGATTTAACGGATAAAAAAAGCCCCTCGGTTTTTGCCGAGAGGCTTGGGATGGGATTAGTGCCTTGTTTGGGCTATTGTTTTGGTGGTAGTCCAGTACAGGTAGTGATTTTGGAGTCCAAAGCTTGAGCTTTGGCTCTTAGACAGGACACAAATATCACTACCTCTAGCGGACTACCTATTAAGCTAATGTCAATAGGCTATTTTGGTGGATGCCATCCAACCAGTACCCATCGTTTGCGAGCCTTAACCAGAAGGTTTCGATTGAGTCGTAATGCAACTATAGTCGCTCGTCCGGTAGCCGTTTTTCCAATCATATAACATCCATCTTCGCTCCAATCAAAATGTTTGTGCCATCGATCTTGACGAGGATGAAATAACGGTGCTTTTTCACCAGTTTCAGGATCGGTAGCCTGAACTTGTATTCCTTTGTGTTCATTGCAAGGGCGACAAGCCAGCCAGAGATTATCACGTATTGTTTCACCGCCCAATGCTTCCGGAAAGATGTGTTCGACACTTAACGGAATACCCGTTAGGGTTTCATCCGACAAACAGTAGCCACAGCGATGCCCGGCATCTTGTTCAATTTGCAGACGCAGTTTGGTAGAAAGGTAGGCTGTCATCAAGATTGCTCACGAAGTTCTTCTAAAGTGGGCAATTGATGCCCTCTATTTTTAAGAATCGCATAAGCATGGGCTTTGCGTAGCATTAATTGTTCGGCATCTTCTCGTAATTGCGTGAGCCATTTTTGACCTATCGGTGTTAGCTGTTCAGTTTTATGCCGTGCTAATAATATGTCATAAAGAGCCGCTTTATCTTGATTCATGGTACTTTGTGCAATTTGCCATAAAACATCGTCGGATAAGTGTGCCATTGATTCAAGTTCAATCCGATAATTAAAGGGCAAATCTTCTTCAACTTCTGGGGGCAAACTTTGCGACAATATTTTAAAAATCACGTCATTTAACGGACGCGTTGTTATTTGTGCTTGACTTTGTAAATGGTGGTAAATTGGTTCTGGTAAAGTGAGCGTAATCGTATGTGCTGTCATAAAATTCGATGGGAACCTGCCAGAAAAGGTTTTGTCAGGATGCTGCAAATGTAGAGTGCTTGCCTTAGTGGAAAGGTAAACACCCTACGTTTGCTCTTAAAAAACATTTTTCGCCATATTTGCTTACTGACTAAACGTTAAAACCTCAATATCTGTACTAATGGCATCGCCACTGAATGGGTGCCGGAGCCTGCCACCAATTTGATACGATCCAATGGTTTCAGCACCGCTAAAGGTGTAAAAAGTGGTTGCCATTTGCAGTAAAATACCTGTTTATTTGTGCTTCAGTACTTAGAATCGTTTTTTGGAAAAGGATCAATCAGCTAACTATGTTGATAAAGTGTAAAATCTCGATAAATCCAAAGAATGTGAAAAATAACGTCTGTTCTATAACCTACCATTGGTGCTTTACCGTAAAATCGGAAAGCAATAAATATAACATCTTCCTTAACATGTGTAGGAATAGTCGCACGAATACTATTCCTAGCAATTTTCTCATAACCTAAACCATGTCGGTGCGATTTGGAAATTTCAGCCCAAGTGAGTTGACTTAAGCGATCCAGTGTATCAGCAAAAGCCGCTTTTTCTTCTTTAGTACATGCCCCCAGAGAATAATAGTTTCTATCCAAATACTTGAAGCAAAAAATGGGATGCTCATGCTGTGTTGAAAAACTCTTGCTGCTAGTAGGTTTATTGGGTGTAATTTTTCTAACGTTACCCATTTGAGGCTATCCATTGTATTTTAAAATAGTCGCGTAAGGCTTCGGGCGAAATTTTATGCCCAATCGGGGTATCCTTCCAAGGCGGCTCTTCATGAGTCTTATGGGATAACATCCAAGCTGAAAATTGACCAAAAACGGCATAGACTTCATCTAATAATTCGCGTGTTTGTGAATCATAGATAGAAAAATCCATATCGCGTGGGGGTGGAATCGCGCCGGTTCCATAACGTTTGTAAGTATGGAATAACTCAGGGACAACAGGCCCATAAGTCCATGCTTCAAGCGATTCAGGAAATAATGGACGATTATGTAAAGCTAAATTAACCCCCTGAGCGTAATAGACTAATTTTTGCAATTTCATATTTGAAATCAGATCGCCAGCTTCTTCGTCTATTTGGGCCAGAAAATATCTGGCTATGTCATAACAACTTAATCCATTATAATTCATGGTTTTTTACCGGTTTTATTCAGTATAACTCATTAATAACTCATGTTACGCACTCAGCTTCCACAAGCCTTTTTAAAATCCCAAGGCTATGCGCTTCCGTCGGCTAAAGCCGACTTCGTTGAGAATTTCAGTCACCTTTAGGTGACTTTCGCTTTTAGCCTAGTGCAGGAGAGCGGAAATATCCATACCCCCCCGCCAACAGCTAAAGCAGTTGTCTAAAAGCTCAAGTACCCTAAAGGGCACTACAAAAGAGGGTTAGTCGGCTTTAGCCGACTTGAGCTTTTAGACAACGGCTTTAGCCGTTGGCGGGGGGGTGGTATGGAAACTTCCGCTTTCTTGCACTAGTACACTGTCAACTTGGTTTTGACGGGTACCATATTGGAGTCCAAACTTTAGTTTGGGCGGTTCATCGATAAATCTTGGACTCCTGCTACCCGTCAATAAAACATTGACAGAGTACTAGGGCTTTAGCCCATAGCATCTTTTGGAAGGGAAGTTCAGTGCGTAACATCAGTTAATAAATAAAATAATTTCAAACCATCAGGTAATAGTCGTTGTGCTAGGTAAGTCTAATTCAGACCGAATGGTGAGCAACATCTTTTCGTTGCCCACCCTACCAGCTTGGTTATTCACTAAACGTTAAAACTTCAATGTCTGTACTAATGGCATCACCACTGAATGGGTGCAGGAGCCTGCCACCAATTTGATACGATCCAATGGTTTCAGCACCGCTAAAGGTGTATTCAAAAATCTTGGTATCAATCTCATCTCCGGACGATAAAGTCAGCCCGGTAAATGGTTCAATAAGCGGTATGACAGAATCGTCTGGTAATTTTTGCTGTTGAAGACAATGTCAATGGTTGGTTGGCAGCCTTGATAGAGTTGTTGGATTTATGAGTCGGTGAGAGCGCGATTATAGATGCGGATGTCATCAATTTGGCCACTTAAATCTTGACCATCAAAGGCTCCATTTAAAACATCTTGTTCTCTACCTAATATTAATCCGTTATGATCAATATTAATTGGCACTGCGCTATAATTGGTATCCCCAACTAAATATGGTGCGAAACATGCACCTAAGTCTTACCATCGCATTCTCCTCTAATTAAAAAAAACGAATGTCTAGTATCACCAATAACAGTGCCTTCTACATCACTAGACGACGCTTAGCTTAAAAAAAATGTGAGGTTCAATTAAATTTGAACCTCGCCCGCTTATTAATCTGGATTTTTTTTCACCAATGAAAACAGGTGAGTCTTATCCCAGATTAAAACTCGATGTTCAAGTTTTTCCGCCTTTGTTATTTCTTTATAACTACAAAGATTGTTTATAAGAAAGGATAATAACTTCTCGTACCAAGTTCGCTTGAAACGAATGAAAAACTTACTTTCGTACCAAGTTCGCCTGAAACGAATAATCATAAGACATTGTCAAATTATTATCCTTTCTTATAAGCAATCCTTGTAGTTATAGGTTGATTTTGGAAACAAAACGTGTTCATCGAGTAAAAGGTTATGGTTCATTTATCAAAGCTTTTCTCAAGACATTGAGCCACATCCGCCTTAAAAAAATCAATCCGTGTTATATCCGTCAATATGTTGTACTTCCAGTAAATGACGATTGGCGAGTAACATTCCAACATGCACGTCGCCACGCAACCCAAAAAACCAAGTTTTTGCCAAAAATGCCGGTAATCGCGGGAGAATTAATAGGAGTACAAACTTAGGAGTACAAACTTGAGTTTGTACCACCCAATATACATTTGAATACCATCACTACTTGTAGAAGAGTAAAAACTATTTGAAAATAATGGGCCTACTCCATCCGATTAAAATTTATTAAAACGGATACTATCCCGAAACCAGGGATAGCATCCGTAAATTAAAACGGATACTATCCCGAAACCAGGGATAGCATCCGTAAATTAAAACGGATACTATCCAGAAACCAGGGATAGCATCCGTAAAATGAGCAAAATTGGTATTACCCATTACCCATTACCCATTCAAAGATGAGTTTGTCGCTGAATTTTGTCAATTCCTTGATTGGCTAAACTATCAGCAATCTCATTTTCTGCATGGCCACTGTGGCCTTTAACCCATTGCCAGTCAATTTGATGCTTTTGTGTCGCAGTGTGTAAACGTTGCCACAAGTCAACATTTTTCACCGGCTGTTTATTGGCCGTTTTCCAACCGCGTTTTATCCAATTCTCTATCCATTCAGTAATGCCTTTTTTGACATATTGAGAATCAGTCATCAAACGAACTTGATAAGGGCTGGTTAAACTTTCTAAGGCCATAATGGCCGCCATCAATTCCATACGATTATTAGTTGTATTCAACTCGCCGTCATAGAGTTGTTTTTCTTGATCTTTATAACGCAATAATACCCCCCAACCCCCAGGGCCGGGGTTGCCACGACAGGCACCATCCGTAAAAATTTCAACAACGGGCGTACTCATTTGGTGTTTTCCTTAAAAGATGTGCCGATAGCCTCAGCCACTAAGGTAGGTTGAGTCAGCCATTTAGGTTTAATGGGGGTTAAAGTTGTCACACGTTTTTTCGCAACCACCAGATACACCGCCCCAAAATTGCCGGCCCAACGTGAGCCAATTTTTTCTAAGAGCGTCGTATAAACTCTAAAACGATCATTGTGAAAAGGCAAAGCAAAAAAAAATGATTGTTGTTCTTTCAATTCAAAGCCCAGCAAGGCTAACCAGTCTTTAATGCGTAACAGTGACAAAAATCGTCCACACCACGGTGCATTTTCGCGCCGTGTGAAAAACCAACGCCACATTCCCCATAAGCTGAACGGGTTAAAGCCCAATATCACTAAATGGCCTTCGGGAATTAAGATTCGCTCCACTTCGCGTAAAATGTCATGCGCGTTATCATTAAATTCTAAGACATGTGGCAATACCACGACATCAAAACTATCTTTGGCAAATGGCAAAGCATCGGCTTGTGCGTAGACACTGGAATAAGGTTGGCAAATCGTGTTGGTGGATCGGCTTAACACGCAGCGATGTCTGACGCGACTGCTTTCCAGCAGATAGCCATATCCCACGCTGCCAATTTGCAACAAATGATAGCCAAATAACTGAGGCAAAATTTGTTGCAAAATGGCCGCTTCCTCGTTCAATAAGCGTTTTCCTAACGGGGTTTCAAACCACGTTTGAAGCTGTGCAGAGTGACTGCCCATTTGGTAAGACTGTGAAGGTTGGTAAAAAAGGTGGGGTTAAAAGTAGGCTGTTGATTTTAAGCGGAGAAAGGGTTTAAACGTGTTGCCTATTTTCATGGAGTTCAATGGTGGGCAAGCGGGCGGTGAGATCGTTCTGCCCGCTTACCGGCCCCCTACGAGGCATTAGACTTGTCCGTCAATAAATAAGAAAGCCAAGGGCGTTGCCACGGGCGTAGATAACACGCACCGAAGGTCTAATAGAAAAGCGCCGAAGGTGCGACATTAATATAGCCAGTGTATTACCTTCCGCTAACAAAACCCTTATTTTCTTATTTTCGGACAACTCTATTGTTCATGGCAATAGATAACCCTATTTCTCGAATCGATAG